>JANYIP010000258.1 GCA_025361995.1 Streptomycetales bacterium
TTCAGCCAGGCCTGTCCGTACCCCTGGGCGATCAGGTGGGTGAGCACCTCGTCGTATGCCCGCCCAGCCAGGCCGCTACCCCAGGTCGCGAGTGCCGTGCCGAAATGCAGTATCTGGTTCCCGCGAGTCGCAGCGAAGCCAGCGACGTCGTTGTGGGGGTCCACGATGACGAAGCAATCGATGCCCGGATCGATCATCTCCTCCGCCCAACGACTTCGCAGGTCATCAGTAGGGAACGGGTACTCCTGCGCCGGAAAGATGTGCCCCATGCCAGCGACAGCGCCTACTCGCTGGACGACCAACAGCGCGTCGAGGTCGGCCAGGTTCATCACCCGGAGCACTGGCCCCACCCCAGGGAGAGCCCCGTTGGCCTCGGGAGATTCCGCCTTTGTCACCCGCACATAGTGCCGGTTCTTGTGCTCTGTTCGCAGCCGTCCGGCCGGGTTTCGGGGCTTGTGGCTACGGGACGGCGTCATAGCTGGTGTCGGCGGCCAGCCAGGCTCGGGTCCGTCCGGCTCGACGTTCGCTCGAGAACACCCCCAGGCTGCTCGCCATTGAGAGTGCCGGTCGAGGGTCTTCTGGAAGCGGGCGAAAGCGCCCTTGCCCTCGATGGCGGCGCGGAGGTCGGCGGCGGCTTCTTCGTCGTCAAGTGTGTCGATGTAGTCGGTCATGTCCTGCCAGGCATCGCGGCTGTCGGTCGCCGGGATCCAGAGCCCTGACTGGGGGTCTTCCTCCGGATCGGGCACCTCGTCGGTGTCGCCGAGGTCGATGAGCTGCTGCGGCCATGCGAACCCGGTCCGCAGGTCCAGCCACCCGCCGCCGTCGCCCATCACCGTGGCGAGCTCGTCGAGATCGACGACCAGCCCGTGGCGACCGTTGTCGGCTCCAGACGCGGCGGCCCCGAGCTGTGCAGCGAAGGTCGCGTCGCCGTCGAAGTCCCGTTCGAGCAACGCGAGCACCAGTGCCCGAGCGGCGGCTTCGGCGCCAGGGGCGTCCTCGGCCAAGGCAAGCAGCACCGCCGGACCGGCTGCCTGGAACAGGCCGACAGCGCACGCACTAGGAACGGCCGCCAGCGCCCCGGCAGCGTCAGGTCGGGCGGTCGCCGCGGTGAGCCTCCCCCACGCCCGGTCAATGTCATCCCGTGAGGCCACCACACAAGCGAGGCTCCTCCCCCCAGGGCGGGCGAGGCAAGCAGTTCGGGGGGGGGGCCTGATCGGCTGCCTACGAGCACAAGAACCGGCATTCCAGAACGGTATCGTACCTGATACCATGCAGCATGGCGATGACCTTGCGGCTCACCGATGACGAGACGAATGCGCTGCGTCAGCAGGCTGAGCATGAGGGGCGGTCAATGCAGGAGGTCGCTCGCGAAGCGGTCCGGGACTACGTCGAACGCAACAGCCGTCGTGAGCTGCTGGACCGAATTCTGGATCAGGAGCTGCCGCGCTATGCCGAGGCCCTGGAGCGGCTCGGTCGATGATCTTCCTCGACTTGGCCGACGTGCTCTACGTTGCGGAAGGGACGCTCGGGGAGCCAGCACAGGTTCGTGACATCGGCCTGTTGGAGTCCGCTGTAGCGCGGCCACAAGCTACCGCCTTCGGCCGGGATGCCTACTCGACGATCCACGAAAAGGCGGCGGCGCTGGTGCACTCGCTGACCCGCAACCGTGCCCTGGTCGCTGGGAACAAGCGACTCGCCCTCGCGGGCCTGATCGCCTTCTACGGGGTCAATGGCCTGCGGCTGACTTTGTCCAATGACGATGCCTATCTCCTGATAGTGGACATCGCCGAGGGCCGCCTGGACGAGTTCGCCGCCATCGCGCGCCGCCTCAAGGCGTCGACCGAGCCCCGGCCGTAAACGTTGCGGTGGAAGTATGGCTCCAGAGCCCTCCGCATATCGTCAGTGATCGACTGAGTGGTGTTCTCCCCGATTGCCGCACGTCTCGCTGACGGCAGGCAGGCTAGCGTCGTTCGCCGTGACATCGCGGCCGCGTCCGCTCCCGGAGCTACGACACGAGCGATTCGCCGGACGCTAGTCCCGCGCACCGTCCATCGCCCCCACATGGGCTGTTCCGGCTCGTAGGGTGGCCCGATGGACGTGGCATTCAGCGGCGAGATCTGGTTCTGGAAGGGGCCGGCTCCCTGGTACTTCGTCACGGTCCCGGACGACGAGTGCGGCGAGCTCGAAGCGGCCTCCAGGGTCGTGAGCTACGGCGGGGGGATGATCCCGGTCACTGCGCGGATCGGGGGCACCGAGTGGACGACCTCGCTGTTCCCTCAAGAAGGTCGCTACATCGTTCCCTTGAAGGTGAGTGTGCGGAAGGCCGAAGGACTCGATGTCGGTAACACGGTGACGGTGAAGCTGGCCGTCGCACTCTGAACCACGTCCGGCTTCAGCGGTCGGATCCGAGACCCCGGTGGTAGATGTCGCCGATAATCCGTCCGTCGGTGTCGTCGACGACGCACAACGAGTACGCGTAGGACAGATTGTTCGGCGGATGGACGTCCCCTGCGTACATCTGACTGGGCGCCCATTCGCGCAGCCCCTCCTCGGTGACGACGAGCCACGCGGGCTGGTCGACGAGTAGACGGCGGTTGCGCAAAGGCCCGTCGCCCGCGACGAAATCGTTGGTCCTGCTCCCGCCCGTGAACAGCCCGAAGCAGGCCACCGCTGGCCCGTGGCCGCCAGTTGCAGTGAGAACAGCAATCGCCTCCGCCTCCGTCAGTGTGGGCACGGCCAGCTCAGGCGCAGGGTCCATCCGGAACGTTGACCGGGGATCGTCGCTCGGCCTGTCCTGCTCCGTCCATGCGGCCGTCAGTCTCGCTGAACGTCGCGCGTCCGCCAACAGGCGCCCGATGCCGACTCCCAGCGGCTCCGACTCCATCCCTTGAGCATCCATCCATTCGGCCGTACCTGCCACTAGGGCTCCTGCACGTCCGTGCGAGTTTGGCCGGCCCGCTTCTTGCCTCGGCCCATACTGCTGGCATGCAGGAAGCGGAGGTCCGTCGCCTCGATCTCGGCTACTTCGTGCGGCCTCCCGAGGAGACGGGCACCGGTAGGCCGCAGGTTGAGCCGTGCCTCGGCTACCTGCTCGTACACCCGAAGGGTGTCCTGCTCTTCGACACGGGCATGGGCTCCAGCCCTGAGGTCGACGCCCACTATCAGGCACGCCGGCGAACTCTCGAATCAGCCGTTGCAGACGCGGGTGCCAGCCTCGCCGACATCAGCTCGGCGACCAACTGTCACCTCCACTTCGACCACTGCGGTGGCAACCCGTCCGTGGCCGACAAGCCGATCTTCGTGCAACGGACCGAGCTCGTAGCCGCCCGTCAGACGACGGGCTACACGCTCCCCGAGCTCGTTGCGGACGGCCGGTACGAGGAGATAGACGGAGAGGTCGAGATCCTCCCGGGCGTGTTCCTGATCCCGACGCCAGGGCACACCGACGGACACCAGTCCCTTGTCGTACGTCGCTCGGACGGAGCGGTCATCGTGGCTGGCCAGAGTCACGACACCGCCAGCCACTATGCCGCCGACCTGCTGGCCGGGACAGCCCGCAGAGCCGGGCACCCAGGGCCGCTCCCGGCGACGCCGCCGTGGATGGCGCGGCTGCAGGAGTTCGATCCCCGCTTGGTCTACTTCGCCCATGACCACTCCGTCTGGCAGCCGTAGCCACTCTCACCCTGTGTGGCGAGCTGCTGCGGAGGTCAGTCAGCGTCGTCGCTCTCGAAACCGATGAGCCAGTGGACACCGTGACGGTCGATGACCTGCCCGTCGAAGTCTCCCCAGGGCCGCGCCTGCAAGTCGTCGACGACGTGGCCTCCCTCCGCGAGACGGGAGAACCAGTGGCGCAGGGTGGTGGACGTCGTGGTACAGAGCAGCGACAGCATCAAGCCTTCGCATCGAAAGGGAGGCTCGTCGCCGGCCACATCGGCGGCAAACAGGGCCACCGGGCCCTCGACCAGGTAGCCGTGGGCGATCGCGTCAGCCGGACCGTCGGCCCGGCCGAGCTCTGCGAAGGTGTGCAGCTGAACTCCGCAGCCGAAGACATCGCCGTAGAAAGCAAGGGCTGAGCCTGCAGTGCCTGGGAAGTGAAGGTACGGGGTGGGGCCGGTCATTCTTGACTCCTCACGGGCTGTACGACTCGGCGTCACGATCCCGTCGGGACCGGGAAGAAGGCGATCGGTGCCGGCGGGTTGTAGCCGGTTGGCCATACTGTCGTACGGTTCCAGATCGTCTTGTGGAACACGGTGCCGGACAGGTTCGCGCCGGTGAAGTCAGCCTGCCGCAGGTCCGCCCGCGAAAGGAGCGCACCGCTGAGGTTCGCCTTGTAGAAGTAGGCGGCGGGAAGCGACACTCCGGGCAACCGACAACCCACAAGCTGGACTCGGCTCGACAGGCCCTTCGCAGTAGTGACGCAGTGCGGGTCGGGCTCAGTCGCGCTGCTGGCCTGCCCGCCCGAGTGACCGACGACAACCCCCGCGCCGACCACCGCAACCACGAGGGCTGCGAGCACCCAGGCCAAGGCCTTGTGCGCGCCCACCCATCGAATCATCGAC
>JANYIP010000165.1 GCA_025361995.1 Streptomycetales bacterium
CCCCGTCAGCCGCACCTCGATCATCATCGGCAAGTGCCTGGGTGGTACGACCGTGGCCACCTTGCAGGGGCTGCTCGTGATCGCGCTGGCTCCGCTGGTGCACGTGACGCTGTCGGTCAGCCTGGTGCTCGAGCTCATCACCGAGGTGTTCCTGATCTCGTTCGCGATCACGGCCTTCGGCCTGGTCATCGCCGCCCGGATCAAGCAGATGCAGGCCGTGATGGGCATCATGCAGATGATCATGCTTCCCATGACGATGCTCTCCGGAGGGCTGTATCCCCTGCGCAACCTGCCCGGCTGGCTGTCGTTGCTGATCCACCTCAACCCGCTGACGTACGGGGTGCACGCGGTCCGTACCACCGTCTTCGACCACCTGTCGATGCCGGCAGCCGCACTCTCAGCGCTCAACCCGCCGCTGACCATCGCCGGCTGGACCGTGCCGCTCGGTGCCTGCCTGCTGCTCATCACCGCTATCGGGGTGGTCCTGCTGGCGGTGGCCGCGACAGAGTTCAGTCGTTCTGAGTGAGACGAGCAGCATTCGCGGAGATTCCGCTGCTCGCGGCCGCAGCCGCTCTGGTCTGCGCTGGCTGTACGAGCGGAGGGAGCGCGACCGCCGGCGGCAGGGTCGTCTCCTCGGCGGTGAGCAGCCCAGGTCCGGCGTCGAGCCCGGCGCCCAGCCTAGCCGGATCGTCCAGCCCGGCGGCGTCCTCACCGACTGCGCACCCGAGCCCCGTACAGTCCGCCGACGCTGTGATCGCGCCGGTGCCCGACAGCGAGTGGGCCAGGATCGTCGCCGTCGGAGCCTGGCACGCCGGATGCCCGGGGACCCAGGCGACGTTGCGCCGCGTCGAGGTCAACTTCCACGGCTTCGACGGCGCCGTCCATCGCGGCGTGCTCGTCGTGAACGCCGACGTCGCCACTGAGGTCTCCCACGTCTTCAGCACGCTCTTCGACCGCGGCTTCCCCATCCACCGGATGGCCCCGATCGAGGCGTACGGCGGGGACGACAACACCAGCATGGCCGCCGACAACACCTCCGCGTACAACTGCCGTCGAGCCTCGCAGGCCAACGCGCCGCCGACAACCTCGCCGCACGCCAACGGTCGGGCGGTCGACATCAACCCGTACGAGAATCCCTGGGTCGACGCCCGGTGCGGATGCTTCGAGCCCGACACCTACTATTCGACCCACCGCACCGGCCGCGGCGTGATCAGCAAGGGCGGCCTCGTGTGGAGCATCTTCAATGCGGCGGACTGGATCTGGCAGGACAACGCCAGCATCGACTACCAGCACTTCGACACCGGGTACCCCTCCCGACCTCGCAGTTAACAGTGAACGAGCGGAGCGGCCGCTAGGTTCGTCGGGTGGTGCTCCTTCCCGACGCGGACGTCTGGCGGCAACGGTTCACTGCGCCCTTCGCGAGCTTTCCTCAGTGGGCCGCCCCGCACCCCGACCGGCTCTTCTACGTCAGCGACGAGGGCGGATCCACCCAGGCGTGGACTCTGGACCGCACGTCCGGGGCGCGCATCAGGCTGACCGACCAGGCGGTCGGCGTCGAGCAGCTCGTGGTCGTGCCCGACGGGTCCGGCGCCGCCTGGTGGAGCGACGACTCCGGCGACGAGAACGGCGCCTGGGTGGTGACTTCGGTGGCCGACGGGAGCACCACGCCACTGCTCCCCTCGCTACCGGCCGGGTGGAGCCAAGGGCTGTCCCTCGAGGCTGACCAGGTCGCGGTGGCGGTGGCCGACGACACCACCTATCGGATCTACGTCGGAGCCCGGGGTGAGGAGCCGCGACTGGTGTACGCATCGGACTCCCCCGCCGGCATCGGCCGCGAGTGGGAGCAGACGCCCGGCGGACTCAGTGCGGACGGCCGCCTGCTCTGCTTCCGGCACAGCGAGCAGGGCGACATCCTGCACTTCGGCCTTCGGGTGGTGGACGTCGCGAGCGGAGCCCTGGTCGGTGACCTGCTCGACCCCGGGCTCACGCTCAAGGTCGCCGCCTGGGCGCCGAGCCCGGGCGACCAGCGGCTGGCGCTCGTGCACGAGCGGGATGGCTACGAGCGGCCCGCCGTCTGGGACCTCTCCGTGGTCGGCGGCACCCGCAGGGACTACCCGTTGGATCTGCCCGGACCCGTCGACGTCGCCGGCTGGTGGCCGGACGGGTCCTCGCTGCTGCTGTTCCACGAGCTCGACGGCCGGCGGCAGCTCTACCGGCTGGAGCTGGCGAGCGGCGAGGCCAGCGTGGTGCACGACCCGGGCGGTTGGATCTCCGGCGCGGGCGTACGTCCCGACGGCGAAGTGTGGCTCCGCGAGGAGTCGGCCACCCGGGCCCCACGGATCCGGACTGACGGCGGGGCCGTCATCCTGGCTCCGCGGGCCGACCCACCCCCAGCCGGACGCGCGCACCGGCCCATGACGTTTGCCGGCCCCGGTGGTCCGACGCACCTGCTGCTGACGGTGCCGGACGGGCCCCCGCCGTACCCGACGGTGATGATGGTTCACGGCGGCCCGGAGTGGGCGTACGCCGACGAGCTCGACCCGTGGGAGCAGGCGCTCGCCGACCACGGGTACGCCGTGGTCAAGGTGAACTACCGAGGCTCCACCGGCGGGTCAGTGGCATGGCGGACAGCACTGCACGGCGGCAACATCGGCTTCCCGGAGGTGGCCGACGTGGTCGCCGGCCTGGCGTACCTGGTCGGCCGCGGGGTGGTCGACCCAGCGCGAGTGGCGATCGAGGGCTGGTCCTGGGGCGGGTATGTGACCCTGCTCGCCGCGGGGCTGCACCCGGCCCTGTTCGCGGCCGCGATCGCGGGCATCCCGGTCTGCGACTCGGTGATGACGCACGAGGACTGCTCCCTGCCGCAGCAGGGGTACGACCTGGCCATCATGGGCGGGAGCCCCGCTGAGCTGCCCGAGCTCTATGCGGAGCGCTCGCCGATCACGTACGTCAACCGGGTGCGTGCGCCGATCCTGATCATCGCGGGCGAGCACGACAGCGCGTGCCCGATCCGGCAGGTACGGCACTACGTCGCCCAGCTGCGCGCCCTGGGCCGCACCGTGGACGCGCACATCTACCCAGCCGGGCACCACGCCAACAGCGTCGAGGAGAAGCTGCGGCACGTCGACATCTCGCTCGCGTTCCTCGCCCGGCACATCCAATCCCGACACACCTAACGACGGTGAGACGATCCAGACCATGAGATTCCGCGCCGTCCTGGAGCTACACGGCAAGACCGCCACCGGGGTCCAGGCGCCCGAGGAGGTTGTCGCAGCCCTCGGGTCGAGCCGTCGCCCGGCCGGGAAGGTGACGGTGCCGGAAGACCTCGCTTCCGCGCTCGACGCCCGAGCCCACAGGTCGGGTCGCGTTCGAGGCGCTGTCATACAGCAACAAGCGCTGTGTCGTGACGGCCATCGAGACCGCCCAGACCGACGAGACCCGGCAGCGCCGGATCGCCAAGTCCGTCGCCACCCTCCTGACCACCTAACTCCCCGCCCCCCTCTCCGCGTCGATCATGAAATTATGGTTGCCGCCGGTCGACAAACCTGAAAGTTGTTGCTGGGTAACGGGTTTGTTTCGTGTTCGGGACTCTGTCGGTGGTGCCGTCTAGGGTTTGAGTCATGTCGATCACTGCCGAGCTGGACGCGTTGGACCCCATCGGTCTGGCCGCGGCGATGCGCCATGGAGCCAAGCGGCTAGCGTTGATGCCGCTGTGGTCGCTGCCCAGTGCGCAGACCCTGCCCCTGGTCACGGAGCTGACGGCGGCCCGCGCCTCCTTGGACGCGGCCCGCCCGAACGCGGTCCGTGAGGTCGACACCCGTGGTACCGCGGTCGAGGCCGGGTCAGCCTCGACGTCGGCGTGGTTGAAGACGGTGGGGTTGCAGCGCCCCGGTGCCGCGGCTAGTGACGTACGGGTGGCCGCGGACCTGGCCCAGTCCTACCCGGCGACCGCTGCCGCGTTGGCGGCGGGGGAGGTGTCGTTGGCGCACGTGCAGGTGCTGCCGGCTGCTGAACTCCCTGCCCGACACCGTCGACGCCGCCACCGTGGCCGAGGCGCAGGCCCAGCTGCTGGACCTGGCCACCCGGCACAACCCCACCGACCTGGCCGTCCTGGGCAAGGCGTTGAAGTACATGGTCGACCCCGACGGTGAACGTGAGCTCGCCGCGTTAGAAGCCCGCCTGGACGCGATGCAGGAGCTGTACCTCAACCAGCGCGACGACAGCGCCTGGGACGTCCACGGCACCCTGAGCCCAGAGACCGGGGCCGGGCTGTTCGCCGTCCTGGACGTC
>JANYIP010000217.1 GCA_025361995.1 Streptomycetales bacterium
CTGCAGGGCCATGGGTGTCCTTCGGAAGAAGCGGACAGCCCGGGAGCTCGCGAGCTCCCGGGCTGTCCGCTTCTTCCGAAGGACACCCATGGCCCTGCAGGTCACTGCTGCCCCTGACGAGCCGGACCTCCTCTTCCTTCCCTGGGACACCCCGCTCGAGGAGTGGCCCGACAGCCAACTGGTCGCGCTCCCTCGCGGAATCTCCCGGCACGTCGTGCGCTTCGTCCGGCTCAACGGCGTCGTGTACGCGGTCAAGGAGGTCGGGGAGCACCTGGCCGTCCGCGAGTACCGGCTGCTGCGCGACCTCGAGCGCATCGGGGTGCCCTCCGTCGAGGCGGTCGCCGTGGTGAAGGGACGCACGACGGCCGGCGGCGAGGAGCTCGACCCTGCGCTGATCACCCGGCACCTGCAGTTCTCGCTGCCGTACCGCGCGCTCTTCTCCTCGACGCTGCGGCCGGACACGGCCGGAAGGCTGCTCGACGCGCTCGCGCTGCTGCTCGTACGGCTGCACCTGGTCGGGTTCTCCTGGAACGACTGCTCGTTGTCGAACACGCTCTTCCGACGTGACGCGGGCGCATTCGCTGCGTACCTGGTGGACGCCGAGACCGGCGAGCTGCACCCGCAGCTGTCACGCGGGCAGCGCGAGCACGACCTCGAGGTGGCGCGGATCAACATCTACGGCGAGCTGTCCGACCTCGAGGCCGGCGGGATGCTGCACGAGAGCATCGACGCGCTGCACACCTCGGACGCGGTGGTGCGGCGCTACTCCCAGCTATGGGACGAGCTGACGCAGCCCTTGCTCATCAAGGCCGACGAGCGCTTCCTCGTCGACGCGCACATCCGCCGGCTCAACGACCTCGGCTTCGACGTCGCCGAGGTCGAGGTGGTCTCGGAGCCGGGGCAGACCCGGGTGCGTGTCCAGCCGAAGGTGGTCGACGCCGGGCACCACAGCCGCCGGTTGATCCGGTTGACCGGGCTCGACGTCGAGGAGAACCAGGCTCGGCGGCTGCTCAACGACCTCGACTCCTACCGGGCCGCGCTCGCGATCCCGGAGGGGGACGAGTCGGTGGCTGCGCACCGCTGGGTCAGCGAGGTGTTCGAGCCGGTCGTCCGCTCCGTACCCAAGGACCAGCGCGGCAAGCTCGAGCCGGCCGAGATCTTCCACGAGGTCCTCGAGCACCGGTGGTTCCTGTCCGAGCAAGCGGGGCACGACGTCGGCCTCCAGGCGGCTGCCGAGAGCTACGTACGCGAGGTGCTGGCTCGCAAGCCGGTCGAGCAGGCGGTCCTCGGCGCCCGGATCGGCGAGCCTTCGGACAGCACCATGGAGTTCAGGCTCTCCTTCGCCCCCGACCCCGAGCCCAACGACGACATCTCCCCCTGACGTACGCCCCCGGCTTTTGCTCGTCGATCTTGAGAGATGTTCCCTCTGGACGGCGTGCCGAGGGAACATCTCTCAAGATCGACGAGGGTGGGGGGTTAGGGGGTGGCGGCGGCGCGGTGGCGGGCCACCTCGTACAGCACGATGCCGGCGGCCACGCCTGCGTTGAGCGACTCGTTGCCGGCGCCCATCGGGATGCTGACGAGTACGTCGCAGCTGCGCTCGACCAGGCGGGACAGTCCCTGGTCCTCCGAGCCGACGACGAGCACCAGCGGGTCGACAGACGCCTCGAGGTCGTGCGCCTGTACAACCCCGCTGGCGCTGAGACCGACCACGACGAACCCAGCCCGTCGGTACGCCTCGAGCTGGCGCGTCAGGTTGGTGACCCGGGCGACCGGTACCCGGGCCGCAGCCCCGGCCGACGCCTTCCAGGCCCCTGCGGTCATGCCGGCCGAGCGACGATCAGGTACGACCACACCGTGCGCCCCGAAGGCTGCCGCTGAGCGCACGATCGCGCCGAGGTTGCGGGGGTCGGTGACGCCGTCCAGCGCGACGATCAGCGGCGCCTGCCCGGCATCGGCCGCCCGCTGGACCAGGTCGTCCGCGTGCGCGTAGACGTACGGCGGCACCTGCAGGCCGAGGCCCTGGTGGACCGCCCCGGAGGTGATCCGGTCGAGCTCGGCCCGCGGGGACTCGAGCAGCGGCAGGCCACGGTCGGCGGCGAGCTTGATGGCCTCTCGTACCCGGTCGTCGGCGTCGATCCGCTCGGCGACGTACAGCGCGGTCGCCGGCACTCCCGCCCGCAGCGCCTCGACCACGGAGTTGCGGCCGACCACGGTCTCCGACCCTTCCTTGCCGGTCCCCTTGCGCGGTCCCGGCCGGGTGCTGCGCGCCCCGCCTGACCGTGGAGCACCACTGCGTGGAGCAGCACCACGGGGACTCGAGCCACGGGGGCCTCCGCCACGAGGAGCCGCACCGCGAGGCGCGGCGCTGCGCGTCCCACCGGTACGCGGAGCCGAGGCACGCGTCCCCGCAGCCCGGCGCGGGGTGTCACCCGCCGGGCGGGCCGGCCGCTCGCCGCGGCCTGCCTCACCGCGTGCCCCATCGGCGCGAGTCGCGTCACCGTCCGAGGCTCCGGTCGGAGCCGACGACCGCGGCGCACGCTCGGCCGGTCCTGACGTACGGTCCGTCGGCCGGGCCCGCTTCGCCGCCTTGGTCCGGTCCGTCGCGCGCGGCGTCGGGCCCTTAGGCCGCAGACCCTTGCTCTTGGCTCCGCCGCTGCCGACGACCGCACCCTTCTTGGACCCGGGTTTGCGCTTGGCACCCTTGCGTTCGCTGTTGCCAGCCATCAGGACTCGTTTCCGCTCGCATCGTCGTTCGTGTCGTTCCGGTCGTCTCGGTCGTTCGAGCCAGAGCCGCCGGAGCCGCCGGCGCTGCCCTCGCCGGACGCCAGGCTCCAGCGTGGCCCCGCAGGGGTGTCCTCGATGACGACCCCAGCAGCCTTCAACCCGTCGCGTACGGCATCGGCCGCCGCGAAGTCCTTGCGCTCGCGCGCCTCTCGCCGCTGCTCGAGCGCGACCCGGATCAGCCCGTCCACCACCGGGCGCAGCGCCGAGTCGGCGCCAGCGGCCGATGCCCACGGCTCGTCACCGGGGTTGATCCCCAGCACCGTCGTCATCGCCGCGACGGAACCGGCGGCCACTAGTGCGTCCTCGCGTCGCCCGGCCGCAAGTGAGGAGTTGCCCTCGCGCACCGTGTCGTGGAGCACAGCGAGCGCCTGCGGCACACCAAGGTCGTCGTCCATCGCGCGGGCGAACGCCGCCGGGACCTCGCCACCAGCCAGGACATCCGGGCTCGCCAGCTCAGCGGCGCGCTCGAGGAACCCCTCGATCCGGCGATACCCGGTGGCGGCGTCGGCGAGCGCCTCCTCGGAGAACTCGATGTGGCTGCGGTAGTGCGCCGCGCCAAGGTAGTAGC
>JANYIP010000327.1 GCA_025361995.1 Streptomycetales bacterium
GTGCCGCTCGGGCCCGTCCCGTCGGCCGACGCGGTGTCACGGTCGCCGGCTGTGCCGACGGTGCCGGCGGTGCTGGCGGTGCTAACGGTGCTAACGGTGCTGGCGGTGCCGCTGTGTGCGGTCACGGCTACCGCGTGCCCGGCGCCCAGCTGGGAGAGCGCGAGCTCGCGGAGGTCGAGCAGGAACATGACCGCGCCGTCCGCGTCGATGGTCGCCCCGCCGACGGCCGGCAGCCGCCCGAGGAACCCGCCGAGGTCCTTGACGACGAGCTCGAGCTCGCCCTCGAGCGCGTCCACGGCCCAGGCCAGCTGCTCGCCGGCCGCGCCGTACCGCACCACGACCGCCACCCGCTGCGCCCGCTCCCCTGGTACGTCGAGCGCACCGCCAAGGTCCGCGATCGGGATCGTCAGGCCGTGCCGCATGATCACCGGCGCACCTGCCACGGTCTGGGTGATGCTGTCGCGCAGGTTCAGAGTCTCGACCACGTTGGTGACGGGCAGCGCGTACCGCTCGTCCCCGAGCCGGGCGACCAGGCAGCGCATCACGCCGAGAGTCACCGGCAGCGTCATGATGAAGGTTGTCCCGACGCCCGCCTCGGTCTCGATGTCGACCGAGCCACCCAGGTCCTCCACAGCGGTACGGACGACGTCGAGCCCGATGCCGCGGCCCGAGGTCTGCGTCACCTCGGCGCGCGTGCTGAAGCCGGACACGAAGAGCAGGCCCATGAGCTGTTGCGGTGTGGGCGTGGCGTCCGCCTCGAGGAGGCCGTGTCCGACTGCGGTCGCGTGCAGGGCGTCGAGGTCGATCCCCGCGCCGTTGTCGGAGACCTCGATCACGACGGTCGCACCAGCGGCCCTGGCGCTGACCCGGACCCGGGCCTGCCCCGGCTTGCCGGCAGCCGTACGTTCGGCGGGCGTCTCGCAGCCGTGGTCGACCGCGTTGGTCACGAGGTGCTTGAGCGCGTCGGCGACACCGTCCAGCACCCGGGTGTCGAGCTCGACGTCCTCGCCCTCCATGACCAGCAGGACGTCTTTGCCAGTCGCGGTGCACACCTCGCGCACCAGCTGCGGGAAGCTGGCGACGACCCGGCGGACCGGGACCATCGCCATGCCCATCGCTCCCTCGCGGACCTGGGCGAGCTTGGCCTGGGCGTCTTCGAGCCGGCCGCGCAAGTCGCGCGACGCGGCCTGCAAACGGTCGCCGAGAGCCACGAGCGCGTGCACGGACTCGGTCACCTCGGGCGGCAGCGCGGACGCACTGGTGGAGTGCGCGGTGATCACTTGGCGCAGCGACTTCCCCCAGGCCACGTGCTCCTTCGCGATAGCAGCGACCCGGCCAGCGGTGCGCTCGACCCTGCGTGCCTCGAGCTCAGCTTCGCCGACCACGTCGAGCAGGTCGTGCACCCGGCGGGTCGGGACGCGGACGGTCTCCCCGCGCCGGCCGGGGCTGTCAGCCGGCTCAGGCGCGTCGTCGGCGTCGGCCTCGACCACCGGTACGGACAGCTTGGGCACCTCGACAGGGTCCTCCCCGTCGAGGGCGCGGTCGAGCGCGGCGACCAGCGCGGCCAGGTCGTCCGGCGAGACCGGGCGGTCGGCTCCCGGCATGGCCCGGCCGATCCCCTCGGCGGCGGCGAGCAGCAGGTCGACCAGGTCCCGACGTACGCCGAAACGGCCGTCGCGCAGCGCACCCAGGAGGTCCTCGGCCCGGTGCGCCAGGCTGACGACGCTCTCCAGGGCCAGCGCCCGCGCCGACCCCTTGACCGTGTGGGCGTCCCGGAACAGGACCGCGATCAGCTGCTTGGGGGCCTTGTGGTCCTCGAGCTTGAGCAGGCCGTCCCGCAGGGACGCCAGCTTCTCGTCGACCTCCGCGCTGAAGATCGCGACGAGCTCGGGATCATCCGTCCAGCCGGCCATGACTAGGAGACCCGGAACTGGGCGATCGAGGCCCGCAGCTCGCCGGCCAGGTCGTTGAGCTGGGCCGCTGCAGCGGCGGACTGCTTGGACCCGACCACGTACTGCCGGGACACGTCCGAGACCTGCGTCATCG
>JANYIP010000272.1 GCA_025361995.1 Streptomycetales bacterium
CACCATGGGCCCGAGCATCCACGTCGACCCCAGCCGTACCCGCAACCTCCTGGTCGAGGACGACCCCACCTCCTGAGGCGGCACCCCGGCGGCGTCCTGGCGATTTGGCCGCTGCCGGGGGAACGCATACGCTGGACCCAGCCACAGACCGTCGGTCGTCACCTGTCAAGGGTGATCGAAGGCCCCGCGCGAGCGGGCGGCCCGCGTAGGTGTTCGAGACTGCTGCGCCGACAGGCGCGACCGCCCCGTGCGCCCTGCGCCGGGGCGTTCGTACGTCCGAGGCCCCGATCTCCGCTCACGGGGACGCCGGCGCCCACCGGAAGGAGGCCCATGGCGAGGCCTGACAAAGCAGCCGCAGTCGCTGAGATGACCGAAGGTTTCCGCAACTCGACCGCTGTCCTGCTCACCGAGTACCGCGGACTCACCGTGGCCCAGCTCAAGGAGCTGCGCCGCAACCTGGGTGAGAACGTCACCTACTCCGTGGTGAAGAACACGCTGACCAAGATCGCGGCCCGTGAGGCGTCGGTCGAGGGTCTGGACCACCTGCTCTCCGGCCCGTCGGCGATCGCCTTCGTGTCCGGCGACCCGGTGCTGGCCGCGAAGGGTCTGCGTGACTTCTCCAAGGCGAACCCCCTGCTCGTGATCAAGGGCGGTGTCATGGACGGTAGGTCCCTGACCCCAGACGAGATCAAGAAGCTGGCGGACCTCGAGTCGCGCGAGGTCCTCCTCGCCAAGCTCGCAGGTGCGATGAAGGCGTCGCTGTCCGGCGCCGTGTCGCTCTTCGCAGCCCCGCTCGCTCAGACGGCTCGACTGATCGAGGCGCTGCGGGTCAAGGCTGAGGAAGACCCGTCGATCCTGCGCGGCGGTGCCGGCACCCCGGCCCCCGTCGAGGCAGCACCCGTCGTCGAGGCCGATGCACCCGAGGCCGATGCACCCGAGGCCGAGATCAGCGAGACGACTGAGATCCCCGAGACGACCGATTCCACCGAAGAGACCAACGAAAGGACTGCCGACGATGGCGAAGCTCAGCTCTGACGACCTCCTCGAGGCGTTCAAGGAAATGACCCTGATCGAGCTCTCTGAGTTCGTGAAGCAGTTCGAGGACACCTTCGGTGTCACCGCGGCCGCTCCGATGGCCGCAGCCCCCGCCGGCGGCGGCGCCGCAGCGGTCGCCGAGGTAGCCGAGGAGCAGGACGAGTTCGACGTCATCCTCGAGGCCGCTGGCGACAAGAAGATCCAGGTCATCAAGGAGGTTCGTACCCTCACCAGCCTCGGGCTGAAGGAGGCCAAGGACCTCGTGGACGGCGCCCCGGCCACGGTTCTGGAGAAGACGACCAAGGAGACCGCCGAGAAGGCGAAGGTCGCCCTCGAGGCTGCCGGCGCGACGGTCACCGTCAAGTAGTTCTCACCGCACCAGTCGCCGACGGGGCGATCACCCTCACGGGTGGTCGCCGCGTCGACGTGTCCGGTTTCACCCAGTTTGGTGGGTACTTATCCAAGAAGTTATCCACAGAAGCACGCCCATTCGGCCCAAGTTCCTTGACTCAGGCTCGGCCAGAGGTCATCCTCACGGCAGCGCAATATGCAGGGCGCAGGCGAGGCTGAGCGGACCGTGACGACTTCCGGGATCCGCCACTCGACATTGGCGTGCCTTGCACGTATGCTGCCCCTTTGCGCTGCCTATTGACGACCCGTGGTTCTTGCCCCGGGGCGTCTCGCATGCGCGCACCGTGCCAGCGAGCCTCGGAAGGAAGCCAATCTTGGCCGCCTCGCGCAACATCACTTCTGCTACACCTGCCCACCCCACCACCCGCAAGATCCCCGGCACTCGCCGGATCTCCTTCGCCAAGATCAGGGAGCCTCTCGAGGTCCCCAACCTGCTTGCGCTGCAGACCGACAGCTTTGACTGGCTGCTCGGGAACCCTGCCTGGCAGGTCCGAGTCGAGGAGTCCCTCGCCTCCGGATACAGCGTCCCGACCAAGTCGGGCCTCGAGGAGATCTTCGAGGAGATCAGTCCGATCGAGGACTTCTCCGGGACGATGTCGCTCTCCTTCCGCGACCACCGCTTCGAGCCGCCCAAGAACTCGATCGACGAGTGCAAGGAGCGGGACTTCACCTACTCCGCGCCGCTGTTCGTCACCGCGGAGTTCATGAACAACGAGACTGGCGAGATCAAGAGCCAGACCGTCTTTATGGGCGACTTCCCGCT
>JANYIP010000349.1 GCA_025361995.1 Streptomycetales bacterium
CGTCACCACCTCAGCCAAGGCAGCCAACCGCTCGGGTACGCCGTCCTGCGGCCGCGGCCGGCCCAGCCACTCGTCGCCAACCAGGTCGGCCGCCGCCAGCGTGTGCAGCCGGGCCAGCGACTGCAAGGGCGCTCGACCCCAGGTGTCTGACAGCGACGCGAGCTCGGTCGTCACACGAAGGGCGCCCCGGGCAGCGGCCCCGGCCGGGTCGTCCGCGAAGGGTGCGTGGAAGGCGTCGAGGGCCCAGTCGGTGGCACTGCCGGAGATCTCCAGGCAGGTGGAGGCCCAGGCCCCGCGGCGCAGCGACTCGGCCGTGACCTCGGGGACGCGTCGACGCAGAGCCGGCCCGCGCAGGTCACGCAGCAGCGCGTCCACCGAGCCTCGGGCAGCGTCGACCGCCTCGAAGACCTCCGGGAGCTCGACCAGTGCCGCCAGCGGATCAGCCACCGCGTGAGCCTAGCCGCGGTCCCGGCTCCGCCAGCGCGCCACCGCGACCGGGCCGGTACCGTGCGCGCAGGAGCACCGATCGAAGGAGACCGGAGTGAGCGACCTCGAGAACCTGCTGTCGGAGGACCGGCGGTTCCCCCCGTCGATGGAGTTCGCGCAGGCGGCGAACGCCCAGCCCGGGATGTACGCCGAGGCGGACACCGACCGGCTCGGCTTCTGGGAGCGGCAGGCCCGCGAGCTCAGCTGGGCCCAGGACTGGACGCAGGTACTCGACTGGTCCGGCGCGCCGTTCGCACGCTGGTTCGTCGGTGGCCGGCTCAACGTCGCGGTCAACTGCTTGGACCGGCACGTGGACGCCGGCTTCGGCGACCAGGTCGCGATCCACTTCGAGGGCGAGCCCGGTGACACCCGCACGATCACGTACGCCGGTCTGCTGGCTGAGGTCTCGCAGGCCGCGAACGCGCTCACCGAGCTCGGGGTGCAGGCCGGCGACCGGGTTGCGATCTATCTCCCGATGATCCCCGAGGCCGCGGTCGCCATGCTCGCCTGCGCGCGGATCGGGGCGCCGCACTCGGTGGTCTTCGGCGGCTTCTCGGCCGACGCGCTGTCCTCGCGGATCGCCGACGCTGACGCCAAGGTGGTCATCACGGCCGACGGCGGCTACCGCAAGGGCGGCGCCTTCGCGCTCAAGCCCGCGGTGGACGAGGCAGTCGAGCAGTGCCCCGGCGTCGAGCACGTGCTCGTCGTACGCCGGACCGGCCAGGAGGTCGGCTGGACCGACAAGGACGTGTGGTGGCACGACGTCGTCGGCCGCCAGCCGTCCACCCACACGGCCGTCGCTTTCGACGCCGAGCACCCGCTCTTCATCCTCTACACCTCGGGAACGACGGCGAAGCCGAAGGGCATCCTGCACACCACCGGCGGGTACCTCACCCAGGTCACGTTCACCCACCGCAACGTCTTCGACCTCAAGCCCGACACCGACGTGTACTGGTGCACCGCAGACGTCGGCTGGGTCACCGGCCACTCGTACGTCGTCTACGGCCCGCTCGCCAACCGCGCTACCCAGGTGATGTACGAGGGGACGCCCGACACCCCGCACCAGGGACGCTGGTGGGAGATCGTCGCGAACTACGGCGTCACCATCCTGTACACCGCACCGACCGCGATCCGTACGTTCATGAAGTGGGGCGAGCAGCTGCCCGCCGAGCACGACCTGTCGTCGCTGCGGCTGCTCGGATCGGTCGGCGAGCCCATCAACCCGGAGGCGTGGATGTGGTACCGCCGGGTCATCGGCGGTGACCGCTGCCCGATCGTCGACACCTGGTGGCAGACCGAGACCGGCGCCATCATGATCAGCCCGCTGCCCGGGGTGACCGCGACCAAGCCGGGATCGGCGATGCGGGCGCTGCCCGGGATCGGCGCCAACGTCGTCGACGACCAGGGCCGGCCGGTCCCCGACGGCGGCGGCGGCTACCTCGTCCTCGACCAGCCGTGGCCGTCGATGCTGCGCGGCATCTGGGGCGACCCTGAGCGGTACGCGCAGACGTACTGGTCGCGCTTCGACGGCATCTACTTCGCCGGCGACGGGGCCAAGAAGGACGCCGACGGCGACCTGTGGCTGCTCGGTCGGGTCGACGACGTCATGAACGTGTCCGGCCACCGCATTTCGACCACCGAGGTGGAGTCCGCGCTGGTCTCGCACCCGGCTGTTGCCGAGGCGGCCGTCGTCGGCGCGGACGACCCGATGACCGGTCAGGCGATCGTCGCGTTCGTGATCCCGCGCGGCGGCGCGCCCGAGGAGACCGACGCTCTCATCGCCGAGCTGCGCGCCCACGTGGCCACCCAGATCGGGGCGATCGCCAAGCCCCGCAACGTGTTCATCGTGCAGGAGCTGCCCAAGACGCGGTCGGGCAAGATCATGCGGCGGCTGCTCAAGGACGTGGCCGAAAACCGCGAGGTCGGCGACACCACGACGCTGGCCGACGGCAGCGTCATGAGCGCGATCTCGGGCCGGCTGGCCGCCGGCGGCGGGACCGGCGACGAAAGCTAGGCGAGCAGAGGTAGCGAGCAGAGGTTAGCGAGCAGAGGTTGGCGCGCCCCGACCTTCGTAGATCATCGAGTAGCTGCCCCCGTTCCTTGATCAACAAGGGCAACCGCTCCATGATCAACGAACGGGGCGGGTGCCGCGGCGGCGGCGACGCCAGACCCGGACGGCGAGAGTCAGCGCGAGGAGTACGAGAAGCGCAGCGACGACGGCCGCAGCCAGGTGAGTGGCTACCCAGTCACGCGCGGCAGGCGTCAGCGTACGAAGGTCGAGCAGCGACTGGGACGGCGCCGAGGCGGGCCGCACCCGACCCCCAGCGAGTACGTTCGCCGCGACCTGGATGTCCTGGACCGCAGCCTCCGGACCCGCTTTGAGAAGCTGCCCACTGGTCGACCCGTCCGTGCCCATCGTCACCAGGTCGAAGCTCAGCGGCGCGGAGGGTTGTGAGGCCGGCTGGAGCAGCCGCATGACGGCCATGGTGCTGTCGTCGAGCCACCCGACCGGGCGCATCGCGCCGACCTCGGGCAGGTCCACCAGGCCCCCCAGCGACTTCCCCGGCAGGACCGACGACGCACCTGTCGCGAGGGTGACGACGCTGATCGAGACGAACCGCCCGTTCCCGCTCGGTTTGAGGGGACCGGCCACCGCAGTGGCACCCGGCGAGACAAACTGCTGCGGCCCGGCGCCGAACCCGGCCTGGGCAGCCAGGCTGCCCGGCCCTGCTAGGAGAACCTTGGCTGTGATCGCGTCGCGCACCTCCCAAGTGCCCTCGGCCGCCGTGGTCTGCACCAGTACGTCACTGGGTCCGGCCCAACCGACCATCGCGCTGCCGTCGCCGTCACGCCAGCTGACCGTTCCGGCGGCGACGTCGACGACCTCGAAGCGCTGGTGCGCCCCGCCCTCGACCCCGCCAGAGTCCGGGTTTTGAGCGAACAGCGCCGCGAAGATGTGCCCGGAATCGGTCGACCAGAAGAGAGTGTTCTGCGAGGCAGCGAGCCCCTTCCCCCGGTCCGGGAGCGCGACCACTCGGTCCTTGCCAGTGGCGAGGTCAAGCAGGTGGAGTCGCGACGGGACATACCCGCCGACCGGAGCAGGCGCCAGGTACGCGTACGTCCGCCCGTCCGGGGACAGCGACCAGGTGTCCGCCGCCGGCAGCACGCGGTACGCGTCGGAGTCGGCGCCCACCGCGATGGGACGCTGCAGGTACGGCGAGCCGGCGCGGGCCCCGAGCAGCTGCGGCCCGACGTACACGAGGGCGGCCCGGCCGATCGGGGCCTGCTCGACGGACAGGATGGACGCGCGGGTGGCGAAGATCCGGTCGGGCAGCGACCCCGGGCCGGCCGGCACCGACACCGGCTGCACCTGAAGGCTCGCCAGCCCGAAGGACGCGCCCTGCACGACCAGCACGCCCACCAGGCCGGTCGCCACCAGCGTGGCCACCGCGGCAGTCCCACGCACCCGGCGACGGGTCCGTGCGCGCCGCCAAGGGTCGGCCCGGAGCGGCACCACCGGCGCGGACACCGTCGTCGGCGCCATCTCGTCCGCCAGCTCGGCCAGGGCGTCGTGCAGGGTCTCGTGCAGGCCAGACGTCACTGCGTCACCTCCTCCGTGAGCCGGTCGCCGAACAGGTCCGCGAGCTCTGGGGCCAGCTGGCGCAGCCGCATCAGCGCGTGCCGGGTCTGCGACTTGACGGTCCCGGGGGCGCAGCCGAGGACGGCCGCCGCCTGCGGCTCGGTCAGGTCCTCGTAGTAGCGCAGCACCAGCACCGCCCGCTGCTTCGCAGTGAGCCGGGCGAGGGCGGCACGCAGTACGAGCCGACGCTCCGGGTCGTCGACGCTCGCCGCGCGTTCGGGCGGATCCGCACCGAGCACCTCAGGGGCACCCCGGCGCCGCCAGGAGGACACGTGCTCGGTGTAGAGGATCCGGCGCACGTACGGCTCCGGGTCGCCCGCGGCCGCGATCCGCCGCCACCGCAGGGCCGTCTTGAACAAGGCCGTCTGGACCAGGTCCTCAGCCAGCCCTGCATCCCCCGTGAGCAAGTACGCCGCCCGGAGGAGCCGAGCACGACGGGACGCCGCGAAGGCTCTGAACTCCTCCTCGTCGCGCCCCATCTCACCCCCGTCGCGGACAGGTTGCGGCCCGTCCAGCACCAGCCTCGTACCTGTGTACACGCTCCGGAGCGGCGCTGCGGGGGGAACCCCTGGCATGATGCGACGACCTGATGAAGGAGCATGCATGACCGCCAACGGCCGGCCCCCCACGGACCCGTCGCTCGGGCAACTGGTCTCGAGCGTCACGGGCAACGTCTCGTCGCTGGTTCGGCTCGAGATCGAGCTGGCCAAGTCCGAGGTGCAGCAGCAGGTCAAGCAGGGCGCTGTGGGCGGCGGGCTGGCGGCGATGGCCGGCTTCCTGGTCCTCCTCGCGGTGATCCTGCTGTCGATCGCGGCTGCCCTGGGGCTCGCCACGGTGGTGCCCGGCTGGGCCGCGTTCCTGATCGTCGGCGGGGCCTACCTGCTGGTCGCGATCTTGCTGGTGCTCCTCGGCGTACGCCGGTTCAAGAAGATCAAGGGCCCGAAGCGGGCGATCGCGTCGGTGAACGAGACCAAGACCGTCCTGGCCCAGCGCAGCCAGCTCAGGGCGCAGGCCAAGGCCGCCGGGCTCTCAGTCGCCGGGCTGGGGCTGCACGAGGCCGACGAACGCGCTCGGGCCGCCGCCAGTGCGGCCGCGCAGGCTCCGACCAGCTAGCCGCAGCAACCAGTCAGTCGCAGCGCCCGGTCGGTACGGAGCCGGTGGCCGAACGTCCGGCGGCAGCTGCGTCGGCGACCTGGGCGGAGGTCAACGCGTACCCGGTGTCGGGGTCGTCCCTGGACGCCGCGAAGATCACCCCGAGCACCCGCCCGTCCGTCCCCACCAGCGGGCCGCCGGAGTTGCCCGGTCGCACCACCGCCCGCAGCGCGTAGATGCTTCGCACCACCCGCCCGCTGCCGTAGATGTCCTGGCCGACAGCCCGGGTGGTCCCGCGGATCCGGGCCGGACTGACCACCCGCGGCCCGTCGCCGGGGTAGCCGATGGCGGCAGCGTCGGTGCCCGGCGCGGCTGACCCGGCAAAGCTCAGCGGCGCCAGCGCGAGGTCCGGGACCCAGAGCACAGCGACATCGGTGTTCGGGTCGAACACGACCACTGTCGCCGACAGTCCGCGGCTGCTGCCGTCCACGTACACCTTGGGGTCGGTGACCCCCGCGAGCACGTGCGCATTGGTCATCACCCGGTGCTCGGCGAAGACGAATCCCGAGCCCTCGATCCGCCGCGAGCAGGAGTCGGCGTTCCCGACGATCTTGACCGTCGACGCGGCGGCGGCGCGGACCCCGGGCAGCCGGGCGACCGCACTGTCCGGGGCGGCGACCGGTGCCGGGCGCTCCTGGGTCAGGTCGGTGAAGACCTGCGGGAAGCCGGTGGTGTCGAGCAGGTCGCCGAAGGCGGAGAACACCTGCTGCGGGGTGCCGGGCATGACGTCACCGACCGCCGCAAGCACCCGGGATGTCCTGGCGTCGGTCGCGAGCGGGACGCTGCTGTCGGCGCGAACCAAGATGCTGCCGAGCAGCCAGGCGACCGCCAGCACAGCGATCGTCGAGACCACTCCGCCGGCCGCGGCGTCGATCCGGCGGGCCGGCCGCCACACCAGGTGCCGCCGCCACCGGGTCGCGAGCCAGGCGGCGAGCGCCTGCACCGCGGTCGCGACGAGCAGGACCCCGCCGAGGGCCACCAGGGCGCGGGCCTTGCCCGGTGCCTGCGAGCCCAGCACGTGCGGGATCAGCAGCAGGCCCACCAGCCCGCCGACCGCGAACCCGATGAAGGAGACGACCGAGACCAAGAAGCCCTGGCGCACGCCCGCGACGGCGAAGGACAGCACCATCACGACGATGAGGATGTCGACCGGGTTCACCGCAGGCCTACTGCTGGGATCCGGTGGCACTGGACGGGAGCGGCGCGACGCGGGTGGAGTCCCACGGCAGCTCCCAGCCGCCGAGGGCCAGCACCCGGTCGAGCAGCCCTGCGGTGAACCCCCAGACGAGCATCCCGCGGACCTCGAAGGCCGCCCCGACATACCCGCTGGAGTGGGTCACGCGCAGCCGGTTGGCCGAGTCGGTCAGCTCGGAGAGCGGGACCCGGTGGACGGCGGCGACCTCGGCGGGCGCGGCCGTGTGCACCGGCGACGGGTTGCGCCACCACCCCAGCACCGGGGTCACCACGAAGCCGCTCGGCGGCAACCACAGATCGGGCAGCGTCGCGAACACCTCGACCCCGGCCGGGTCGAGCCCGGTCTCCTCCCGAGCCTCCCGCAGGGCTGCGGCAACCGGTCCGTCGTCGCCCGGGTCGATTGCCCCGCCGGGGAACGCCGGCTGGCCCGCGTGCGAGCGCATGTCGGCCGCCCGCTCGATCAGCAGGAGGTCTGGCCCGTCCGGACCCTCACCCAGCAGGATGAGTACGGCGGAGGCCCGCCCCCCGTCCTGTGGTGGCAGGAAGCGCGAGAGCTGCTCCGGGGTCACCCCAGCCGCGGCCACAGCCAGCGGCTGCAGCCACCCGGGCAGTCCCGCGGGCTCCACCAGCACAGACGCGGTCAGGGCACGTCCTTGACCAGGGCAGCTGCCAGCACGGGATCCGTCGGCCCCTCCCCGTACGACGGGCAGAGCCGGGCCAGCGGACACGCGCCGCAGGCCGGCTTGCGAGCGTGGCAGCGGCGCCGGCCGTGGAAGATCACGTGGTGGCTGAGCATGGTCCAGTCGCGCGGCTCGAACAGCGACCCGACCTCGAGCTCGACCTTGACCGGGTCGTCCGACTCGGTCCAGCCGAACCGCCGCGAGAGCCGGCCGAAGTGCGTGTCCACGGTGATGCCCGGCACGCCGAAGGCGTTCCCCAGGACCACGTTGGCCGTCTTGCGACCGACGCCAGGCAGGGTGACGAGGTCCTGCAGCCGACCAGGGACCTCGCCGCCGAAGCGCTCGCACAGCGCCTGGCCGAGCCCGATCACCGAGGTCGTCTTGTTGCGGAAGAAGCCGGTCGACCGGATCAAGTCCTCGACCTCGTCCCGGTCCGCGCCCGCGTAGTCAGCAGCGGTCCGGTAGCGCGCGAACAGCACCGGCGTCACCTCGTTCACGCGCTTGTCGGTGCACTGCGCGCTCAGGATCGTGGCGACCACCAGCTCGAGCGGGGTGATGAAGTCGAGCTCGCAGTGCGCGTCGGGGTAGAGCGCCACCAGCTCCTTGTCGATGCGCCTGGCACGTCGCACGAGCGCCAACCGGGTCTCCCCGGTGGGGGTCGCGGGCGCCCCGGGGAGCGTGCTGCTGGTCACCTGGCCAGGGTACGTGCCGTCCCCGACCGCTTCGACCGGACGGGTGACCTGCCCTCAACTCCGGGGCTTGCGGCGACGATCCGCTTGGCATGGTGACGGGATCGAAACAGCGAGCTGCGGCTTCGGCGCGACCGGTGCCGGCGCGCAGTCCGGAGTTCTCCCACCTGACCCTCGCCGGACTCCGTGCCTACCGCAAGGCGCTCACCGCCGAGGAGAGCCGGGTGTCGTACTGGCGCCGGTTGATCCAGGCCCGCCTGGACGTCGTGACGGGCGCGACTGCACCCGGCGACCCGATGGCCCACGAGCGCATCCGCAACCTCTTCGCCGAGACCAGGGCCGGCGGCCGGCGGGCGCTCGTCGACGTGGTCCCCGCGGACGACGTACCTCCGCTGCCTGACCTGGAAGCGCTGTGGTCCCGCGAGCTGCGGCCGTACGACTACCGGCACACCCAGCAGCTGCGCCGCGACCTCTCGCACGCCGAGCTCCAGCTCTCCGCGTACCGGTCCGCCTTGCACCGCAAGCTGACCGGCGCAACCCAGGAGCTCATCGCCCGCTACCGCGAGGACCCGAGCCTGGCGCTGTCCGCGCTGCCGCTGGTCGACCCGTCCGAAAGGACTCGGCGGGGCTGAGCACCTCCTCCCTGCACCAGCTGGGTGCGGGCGGCACAATGTGCCTGCACAGGTCCCTTCACAGACTTGCTACGCCCCGAGGAGGATCAGCCGGTGAGCGACGACGCGCTGGCCCAGGCCTCGCTCTTCTCCGCCCTCGACAAAAACGCGGCGCTCGCGCTCCGGACCACCATGGTCCGCGTCGACGTGGCCCGCGGCGGCGTGCTCTTCAACGAGGGTGACCCCGGCGACCGGCTGTACGTCATCAACGAGGGCAAGATCAAGCTCGGCGCGACTTCCGGCGACGGGCGGGAGACGCTGCTCGCGATCCTCGGGCCGGGCGAGATGTTCGGCGAGCTCTCCTTCTTCGACCCCGGACCGCGCAACGCGACTGCCGTCGCGCTGACCGACGCGAGCCTGCTCGGCGTGGGGCACCTGGACCTGGAGCCGTGGCTGACCGGGCGCCCAGAGGTCGCGGCGTCGCTGCTCGGCGCACTGGCTCGGCGGCTAAGACGTACGAACGAGGCCATGGCCGACCTCGTCTTCAGCGACGTCCCCGGGCGGGTGGCCAAGGCCCTGCTCGAGCTCGCCCACAAGTTCGGCGTACCCAACCCCGACGGCAGCACGCACGTGGTGCACGACCTGACCCAGGAAGAGCTGGCCCAGCTCGTGGGAGCCTCCCGCGAGACGGTCAACAAGGCGCTGGCCGACTTCCAGAACCGGGGCTGGCTGCGGCTCGAGCAGCGCGGGGTCGACATCGTCGACGCCGAACGCCTCGGCCGCCGCGCTCAGTAGCCGCCGGCAGCTCCCAGGTAGTCCAGCTGGGCCCGCACGCTCAGCTCTGCTGCCGGCCATAGCGCGCGGTCGACGTCGGCGTACACAGCAGCCACCACCTCACCCGGGGTACGGGCCCCAGCCGCCACCGCCGCAGCCACCTGGTCGAGGCGCTGCCGCCGATGCTCCAGGTACCCCTGGATCGCCGCCGCCGGGTCGTCCAGCACTGGACCGTGCCCGGGCAGGACACCGCCCACCCCGCCGGATCCGACCAGCGTGGCCAGACGTTCGAGCGACGCAAGATAGTCGCCGAGCCGACCGTCCGGGTACTCGATGAGGGTGGTCCCACGCCCGAGCACGGTGTCCCCAGTGAGCAGCGCGCTCGCGCCGGCCCCGGCGTCGGCCAGCAAGAACGAGAGCGAGTCGGACGTGTGCCCCGGCGTCCCCACCACGCGGACCTCGAGGCCACCGACCGCGACGACGTCGCCGTCCGCGAGGCCCAGCGGACCGAGCCGGTGCGCCGGGTCGAGGGCACGGACCGGCGCACCGGTCAGCTCGGAGAACCGGGCGGCGCCCTCGGCGTGGTCCGGGTGGCCGTGGGTGAGCAGGACCACTGCGACGCGCACCCCCGCGGAGCTGGCGGCCGCCTGGACGGCCGCCAGGTGACCTTCGTCCAGCGGGCCCGGGTCGACGACGATCCCGACGTCAGCGCCCGGCGCGGCCAGCAACCAGGTGTTGGTGCCCTCCAGGGTCATCGGGCCGGCGTTCGGTGCCAGGATGGCGCGCGCGCTGGCCCCCCAGGGCCCCCCGCGCCAGTTCGGCGAATCCCCTGGAGCCACCGCCGCAGTCACCCCGTGCATCACTGGAAGACCTCACCCCCCGGCAGCTCGATCCGGATGCCCTCGTCGTCGTCGAGGATCCGCGGCCGGACCGGGTCCAGCGTGCGAAGCGGCGCCCCTGCGAGCACGGCCTCGACGCCTGCGTACTCATCGAGCTCGCGCAGCGTGATCACCGTCGGCGGCATCATCGCCAGCTCGCCGCGGTCGTAGGCGGCCAGCGCCGCAGCCGGCTGCATCCAGGCGACGACGTCCATCTCGGTCCCGCGGGCAGCCGGCTCCTCGCCCGCGGGCAACGCCGCGACGAAGAAGAGCGTGTCGTAGCGGCGCGGCTCACCCTCAGGGGTCACCCAGCGCGACCACGGCACCAGCGCGTCCGCCACGAGGACCACCCCGGTCTCCTCGTGCACCTCGCGTACTGCGGTCGCGGCGAGGTGGGGGTCGCCAGGGTCACGGGCGCCGCCAGGGAAGACCGTCATCCCGGCGGCGAACGCCATCGTCGGTACGCGTCGTTGCAGGAACACCTCGAAGCCACCGTCCGCATCGCGCATCAGCACGACCGTGGCAGCCTCGCGAGGGTCCATCGGGTCAGCTGACCTCGACGATCATCTCGACCTCGACCGGGGCATCGAGCGGCAGGACGGCGACGCCGACCGCGCTGCGGGCGTGCACGCCGGACTCGCCGAACACCTTGCCGAGCAGCTCGCTGGCCCCGTTGACGACGCCCGGCTGCCCGGTGAAGTCAGGCGCGGACGCGACGAAGCCGACGACCTTGACGACCCGGACCACCTGGTCGAGGTCACCGATCAGCGCCTTGACCGCGGCGATCGCGTTCAGCGCGCAGATCTGGGCCAGCTCCTTGGCGCGCTCGGGCGTCACCTCGGCGCCGACCTTGCCGGTCGCGGGTAGTGCCCCGTCGACCATCGGCAGCTGCCCGGAGGTGTAGACGTACGAGCCGCTGCGCACCGCGGGGGTGTAGGCCGCGACCGGCTTGACCACGTCGGGGATCGCGAGCCCGAGCTCGGCGATGCGGGCCTCAGGTGTGCTCATGACTTCGCTCGCTTCAGGTAGGCGACGAGCTGGTCGCCGCTCGGACCGGGGATCACCGTGACGAGCTCCCAGCCGTCCGAGCCCCAGGTGTCCAGGATCTGCTTGGTCGCGTGGACCAGCAGCGGAACGGTCGCGTACTCCCAGGTGGTCATGCGCAGACCCTACTGGCGATCTAGGGTCGACTCATGCCCCCGGTCCCAGGTCCACCCGAGGTCGACTGGGACGTCGTCCGCCTGCACGTCGTGACCGGCAAGGGCGGCACCGGCAAGACCACCGTGGCCGGCGCGCTGGCCCTCGCCCTGGCGGCCGGTGGGCACCGGGTCCTGGTCCTCGAGGTCGAGGGGCGCCAGGGTCTCGCGCAGCTCTTCGACACCCCACCCCTGCCGTACGAGGAACGCCGGGTGGCCGTGGTGCCGGACGGCGGCGAGGTCTTCGCGCTAGCGGTCGACGCCGAGGAGGCCCTGCTGGAGTACCTCGACCTCTTCTACCACCTGGGCCGGGCCGGCCGGGTGCTCAAGAAGATCGGTGCGGTCGACTTCGCCACGACCGTCGCCCCCGGCCTGCGCGACGTCCTGCTCACCGGCAAGGCGTACGAGGCGGTAGGCAAGCGCAAGGCCGGGCGCCGCACGTACGACTCGGTCGTCCTGGACGCCCCGCCGACCGGACGGATCACCCGGTTCCTCAACGTCAACACCGAGGTCGCCGGGCTCGCCAGGGTCGGCCCCATCCGCAACCAGGCCGACTCGATCATGAGCCTGCTGGGCTCGCCTCGGACGGCAGTGCACCTGGTCACCCTGCTCGAGGAAATGCCGACGCAAGAGACGGCCGACGCAGTCGCCGAGCTGACCGAGGCCAAGCTCAGCATCGGGGCGGTCGTGGTCAACATGGTGCGGCGCCCGCAGCTACGCCCGGCCGAGCTCGTCGCCGCGGGCAAGGGCAAGCTCGATCGCGGCGACGTGGCTGCCGGGCTCGAGGCCGCGGGGCTGCCCGCCGACGAGCGCACGGTTGCCTCGCTGCTCGCCGAGGCGGCCCACCTGGCCGAGCGGGTGGCCCTGGAGAAGCGCGAGCGGCGCCGCCTGGTCGAGCTGGACCGGCCGACCTGCGAGCTGCCGTGGCTGAGCGGCGGCATGGACGCCGGAGGGCTGCACGAGCTCGCCGGCGAGCTGCGCCGGTTCATGGGCCACCCGGACGCCATCACCCGCACGGGTACCCCCTGATGGCGACCCCGCGGAGCAAGCCGCTCGACCTCGACGCCCTGCTCGACGACGCAGCGACGCGGATCGTCATCTGCTGCGGCTCGGGCGGCGTCGGCAAGACCACCACCGCCGCCGCGCTGGGCCTGCGCGCCGCCGAGCGTGGTCGGAAAGTCTGCGTCCTGACCATCGACCCGGCCCGCCGGCTGGCCCAGTCGCTCGACCTGACCGCGCTGGACAACACTCCTCGCCAGGTGCCCGGGATCGGCACCGACGGCGGCGCGCTGTTCGCGATGATGCTCGACATGAAGCGCACCTTCGACGAGATCGTCGAGCAGCACGCGGAGCCGGGGCGGGCCCAGGCGATCCTGGAGAACCCCTTCTACCAGTCGCTGTCGTCGTCCTTCGCCGGGACGCAGGAGTACATGGCGATGGAAAAGCTGGGCCAGCTCAGATCTGAGCTCGCCGCCGACGGCGCCGCGCAGCCGTGGGACCTCATCGTGGTCGACACGCCGCCGTCACGGTCCGCCCTGGACTTTCTCGATGCCCCGAAGCGGCTCGGCTCGTTCCTGGACGGACGGTTCATCAAGATCCTCCTCGCCCCCGCCAAGGTCGGCGGCCGCGCGTACGTCAAGGTCTTCTCGGCCGGGCTCGGTGCGGTGACCGGGGTGCTCTCGAAGGTCATGGGCGCCCAGGTCCTCACCGACCTGCAGCACTTCGTGACCGCACTCGACACGACCTTCGGCGGCTTTCGCGAGCGGGCCGACGAGACGTACGCCCTGCTGCAGGCTCCTGGGACCGCGTTCCTGGTGGTCGCGGCCCCCGAGCCGGACGCGCTGCGCGAGGCCACCTACTTCGTGGAGCGGCTCGCCCAGGACGGCATGCCGCTGGCGGGCCTCGTCCTCAACCGGGCGCACAGCTCGAGCGCAGCCGACCTCTCCGCCGACCGCAGCCTGGGAGCGGCCAAGCAGCTCACCGAGAGCGGCACCTACGGGCTGACCGCTCGGCTGCTGCGCGTGCACGCCGAGCGCATGCAGCAGGTCGCTCGCGAGCGGCACCTGGTGCGCGGCTTCACGTCGGCGTTCCCAGGGGTGGCGATGGCTGTCGCCGAGGCTCAGGCCTCGGACGTGCACGACCTCGACGGGTTGCGCGCGGTCGGTGCGTCGCTAGCCGGCACTGTCCGCTAGACGTCGAGGTCGTAGAGCAGTCGGTAGTAGCGGGTTCTGTCAGGGTCAACGCGAACGCCGTAGGCATCCAGCAGCGGCGTCTCCCAACCGGGGCCGAAGTTCCAAGTAGTGCTCCAGGTTGCGACCGCCAGGTCGCTCCACCGGTCCGCGACGCCGAGCCTCCCCAAGTCAACGTGGCCTGCGAAGCGTCCAGCGTCCGTGAGGAGCGTGTTCGGTGCGCAGCTGTCACCGTGACCGACCACCTCACGGTCGATGGGAGGGGCATCGGTGAGTTCTTCCAACGCAACGGCAACGCTCAGGTCCCGGTGGTCCGAGTGCCAGTCCCGCGACGTCACCTTGCCAAGGGCAGCACGCTCAAGTACGCGCTCGACCCGGTCGGCGGCGGACCGCGTGAAGGGACAGCTCGTTGCTGGCAAGGTCTCGTGCAATGCACGAAGTCCCTCCCCGATCGCCGCGACCGCCGTCCGGGGGTCTGCCCTCCACCGGTCGGCGACCGCCATCTGCCCAGGGAGCTCAGCCGTCAGCAGCCACGATCCCGTGGTGTCACGTCCGTGGTCGAGGAACCGCGGCAGCGGAACGAAGCCCTGGGCCCACTGGAGCCGGTCGGCCTCCTCAGCCAGATCGATGCCGCTATCGGCTGGCGACCACTTGACGAATCATCGCTCGACCCCGGCGCCGATCTCGCAGGTGATGCCGCCGGTCTGATTCACCCAGTCGGCCGGACAGGTCGGCTGGCAGCCAGCGTCACGGCAATCGCCGGCGGGGTCAGGTCCGCAGGCGCCGGACCTGCTGGCGCGGCCACGACGTCACATCATCCTTGATCGGTCGGCGCGAATGGGTGCTGTCGGGACGACCGGAAATCGCGCCAGCCTCCGGACTGCGGGTCAGCCGGCTTCGGAGTACGGGTCCAGGATCGTGTGCTCGTAGTTGTCCCGGGCGGTCTCCAGGAGCGCGCGCCACGACGTCACGTTGGGGCGCCGGCGCAGCAGCGCGCGCCGTTCCCGCTCGGTCATGCCACCCCAGACGCCGAACTCGATGTTGTGGTCGAGGGCGTCCGCGAGGCACTCCGTACGCACCGGACAACCCACACAGACGGCCTTCGCGCGGTTCTGCGCAGCGCCCTGCACGAACAGCGTGTCGGGGTCTGTGACCCGGCACGCAGCACGTGTCGTCCAGTCATTGATCCAAGCCATGTGCCGGAAGGTACGGAACAAGACCTATGGTGCGACAGGTCCGAACGGTTCAATAAGTACTGGCCCGAATGGGCTATATACAGAACCTCTTGGACCACGCTCGACCTCTCAAGCCCCACCTGTCACGTACGGCACATGCCCTCGCAGGGGGCCTCCGGAGCGCGGATCTGCCCGAATCAGGACGTAATGTGGACCGCATGGCAAGGCCTCAAGCTGCCGGAGCGCTCGGCGCGCTGATCCGGCTCGCGCTCTTCGCTGTCGTCAGCGTGCTCTCCGGCGTGCTCGTCGCCGGGCTGCTCCTGCCCTTGGTCGGGACCTTCGGAGCGGCCGCCAAGACCGCCAGCCAGGACTTCGAGAACCTCCCCAGCATCCTGCGCCAGCCGCTGCTCTCCCAGCAGACCAAGATCTACACCTCAGACGGCAAGCTGCTGGCGACGATCTTCGCCCAGAACCGCATCTTCGTGCAGCTCAAGGACATCTCCCCGCTGCTCCAGCAGGCGATCGTCGCCGTCGAGGACAACCGCTTCTACGAGCACAAGGGTGTCGACGTCCACGGGCTTGCCCGTGCGCTCGTCACCGACCTCGAGGGCAAGGACGTGCAGGGCGGATCGACGATCACCCAGCAGTACGTCAAGCAGGTCCTCGTCGCCACCGCCACCACCGACGCTGAGCGTGCCGAGGCCACTGCCCGCACCCCAGCTCGCAAGCTCCGCGAGATGCGGCTCGCCCTCGGCCTCGAAGAGGTGTGGACCAAGCAGCAGATCCTCGAGGGCTACCTCAACATCGCCTACTTCGGGCACGGGGCGTACGGCGCCGAAGCGGCCTCGCTGCGCTACTTCGGGGTGCACGCGTCCAAGCTCACCCTCGCCGAAGCGGCCACCCTGGCGGGTCTCGTCCAGTCGCCGGTCTCGTACGACCCGCTGCGGGCCCCGAACCTGTCGACCAAGCGGCGCAACGTCGTGCTGTCCCGGATGTTCGACCAGGGCATCATCTCCGGCCAGGACTACTACGCAGCGCTCGCGATCCCGATGTCCAAGCTGACCGCTGGGTCCGCGCCGCCGGCCAGCGGCTGCACGTCCTCGGTGGCGCCATACTTCTGCAACTACGTGCTGACCGTCCTGAAGACCGATCCGACCTTCGGCAAGACCGCTGCCGACCGGGACGCCTTCCTCGCCCAGGGGGGGCTCAGCATCACGACCTCGCTCAACTCGGTCGCGCAGGCGCAGGCGCAGGCTGCCCTGATCCAGAAGGTGCCCTATGCCGACAGGCACGGTGCGGCCATCAGCGTCGTCCAGCCCGGCACCGGGAACATCCAGGTGATGGCGCAGAACCGGATCTGGGGGACCAAGCGGGGCAACCAGTACACGACGTACAACTACAACGTCGACCGCAGCGGCGGCGGGGTCAACTTCAACGGGGTCGGCTTCCAGACCGGGTCGACCTTCAAGCCCTTCGTGCTGGCTGCGGCGCTCGAGGAGAAGATCCCGGTCAACGAGGTCATCAAGGCCCCGAAGACCCTGGTCCCCATCGGCTACACAAACTGCGCCGGCCAGGACGTCTCGGCCCCCGGCGCGCTGATCCACAACGACGAGGGCCAGGGCGGCGGCAACTTCAACCTGCTCACGGCCACCGCGCAGTCCGTGAACACCGCGTTCATGCTCATCGAGAAGCAGACCGGCCTGTGCCTTCCCGCCCAGATCGCGGCGGCAATGGGCATCCGCCGGGCCGACGGCGAGGCCCTGCACCAGGTGCCCAGCATGACCCTCGGGGTCAACCCGATCGCGCCGCTCCACATGGCCGAGGCGTACGCCGCTTTCGCCGCGCACGGCATGCACTGCACCCCGCGGGCGATCCTGTCGATCAAGGACGCCAGCGGCAAGGCCGTCAAGGTGCCCCCGATGCGCTGCGGGCAGGTGATCCCGGCGGCGATCGCGGACGGCGTCACCGCGATCCTCGAGGGCGTCATGACCCACGGCACCGGCGTGAACATGGCCTTCAACCACCAGACCGCTGGCAAGACCGGGACCACCGACGGGCACGTCAACGTGTGGTTCTGCGGCTACACCCTCCAGCTCGCCGCCGCGGCGTGGGTCGGCGACCCGACCGGGTCCTCCAACACCAAGCTCTGGTCGATGTCCGATGTGTCGATCAACGGCCACCGGTACGCGCCGGCCTTCGGCCTCAACCTGCCAGGACCCATCTGGAAAGTCGTCATGGTGGACATGTCGGCCAACCTGCCGTTCCTGAACTTCAACAAGCCCGATCCCTCGATCATCAAGGGCTTCACCATCAAGGTGCCGGACGTGACGGGCCTGTCGCTGACCGATGCCCTCAAGGCGCTGAACGACGCCGGGCTGATCGGTCAGCCGGCCACGACCTCGGTCCCGTCGCCGACCGTGCCGAAGGGCAAGGTCGCCAGCACGAGCCCGCCGGCCGGCTCGTCCGTACCCACCGGCACGACCGTCATCGTGAGTGTGAGCAGCGGGCCCCCACCACCGCCACCACCGCCCACGACCAGTCCCACCCCGACCCCGACCGCCACTCCCAGCCCTTAGCCCGCCGCGCTAGCCCGACTTGCGGGCAGCGAGTGTCCCAACTGCTCGGCGGCAGGACCTAGGAGAGGCCGAGCTGCTGGCGTACCTCGGCGGCGACGCGGCCGCCCTCGGCCTGGCCGGCCACCTGCGGGGTCACCAACTTCATGACAGCCCCCATCGCGCGCGGGCCTTCGGCGCCCTCGGCGCGGGCCTGCGCCACCGCGGTCGTGACGATCGCGGTGAGGTCCTCGTCCGCCATCGCGGCCGGCAGGTACGTCTCCAGGACGCCTAGCTCGGCGCGCTCGCGCTCGGCCAGCTCCGGCCGCTTCGCGTCGTCGTACGCCTGGGCCGACTCGCGCCGCTTCTTCGCCTCGCGCTGCAGCACCGCGACGACCTCGTCGTCGCTCAGCTCCCGCGCGACCTTGCCGGCGACCTCCTCGTTCGTCAACGCGGTCAGCGCCATCCGCAGCGTCGCCGTACGCAGCTCGTCCCGCGCCCGCATGCCGTCGGTCAGGTCGCTGTGCAGCCGCTCCTTGAGGGTCATGAGGCAAGCATCTCAGCAACCGTGCGACCATGAAGCGATGCACCTCGTGACCCGCGCCCTTGTCGGCACCGCTGTGACGGGAGCCGCCGCCCTGGCGTACTCCGCCGGGTTCGAGGTCCGCTCGTTCAGGCTCCGCCGGGTCACCGTCCCCGTGCTCGCCCCCGGCCAGGCCCCGCTGCGGGTCCTGCAGATCACCGACCTGCACATGACCCCGGGTCAGCACCGCAAGCAGGAGTGGGTACGCCGCCTCGCCGACCTGAAGCCCGACCTCGTCATCGACACCGGCGACAACCTCGCCCACCTCGAAGCCGTACCCTCCGTGCTGCACGCCCTCGAGCCGCTGCTCGCGCTGCCCGGGGCCTTCGTCCTGGGGTCCAACGACATCTATGCGCCCGTGCCCAAGAACCCGGCCAAGTACCTGCGACCTGACACCGGCGAGCGCGCGCACTCCCAAGAGCTGCCGTGGCGCGACCTGCGCGACGGCATGGCGTCAGCCGGCTGGGCCGACCTCACCAACGCGCGCGGCCGGGTCAAGGTCGGTGCCCGCGAGGTCGAGCTGGTCGGCGTCGACGACCCGCACATCTGGCGCGACCGGTACGACGCTGTCGAGGGACCGCCCGCCGACGACGTCGACCTCAGCTTCGGCGTCGTGCACGCTCCGTACCACCGGGTCGTCGACCGGATGGCCGCCGACGGTCTCCCGCTGGTCCTGGCCGGCCACACGCACGGCGGACAGCTGCGGATCCCGTTCTACGGCGCCCTGGTGTCGAACTGCGACCTCGACCCGCGCAGGGCACGCGGGCTCTCCCGGCACACCGACTCGACGCTCCTGCACGTCTCGGCGGGGCTGGGTACGTCCCCGTACACGCCGTTCCGCTTCGCCTGCCCGCCTGAGGCCACCTTGCTGACACTCGTCGCCGGCTGACCCGGCGGGCGCAACCGAGTTGGGCCGGGTTCGGCGGCTCGGCTATCCTGCACGGGCACCATCGGGGTGTAGCGCAGCTTGGTAGCGCGCTTCGTTCGGGACGAAGAGGTCGTGGGTTCGAATCCCGCCACCCCGACGCATCTCAGCCGGTGTCTCTGCAGGTCAGAGGCACCGGCTGTCGCTTTGAGTGGCCCCAAATGGGCCTCTGGTCACAGGATTGGTCACAGAAACTCGGCGGTCCCCAGCGGACGGTCACGGCGGTTCCCGGTTGCGGGTGGACGAGTCAGGTGTTCTCACGGATCAGCGTCGCGACCTTGTTAGCGGCCTCGGCGTCCATGGCCGGGTTCACGTGGCTGTAGATGTCGAGCGTGATCGCGATGGTCGAATGGCCGAGCCGTTCTTGGACGACCTTCGGGTGAACCCCGGCTTGGAGCGCGAGGGTCGCCCAGGTGTGACGGAGCCCGTGCATCGACAGGTACGGCATCTCGTGGCGTCCCACGGCCTTGCGGAACAGGTTGGAGGCCACCTTGGGATGCAATGGTTCACCCTCGCGCGTGCAGAACACCAGGCCATGGCCGGCGTACGAGTCGCCGGCCCGAAGCCGCTCCGCGAGCTGTTTCGTGCGGTGCGCACGCAGGGCGACGATCGTGTCGGGGTCGAGCGCGATGGCCCGGCGCCCGCGCGCGGTCTTGGGGGTTCCCCAGCTGAGTCCGGTGTCACCGCTGGCATAGTCATGTGCCTGGATCAGAGTCCGGTTGATCGACAGACGACCGGAGCCAAGGTCCACATCGTCCCAACCGAGTCCGAGGGCCTCGCCCCGCCGCATGCCGGTGGTCGCAAGCAGCCGCCAAAGGATCGAGTACCGACTCGCGGAGGTGGAACGAAGGAATCGAGCCACCTCCGCACCGGTCCAGGTCCGTTCTCTGACCTGCTCTGCTGGTCGTGCCCTGGGCGGATCAGCAACGTCGCTCGGATTTCGCGCGAGCAGGCTCCAGCGAACGGCGTCCCGGAAGGCGCGGTGCAGGATGGTGTGGATGTACGAGACCGTGCGAGGCGAGAGCGCCCGACGGTGCTCGCCGACGATCAGGTCCGCGTACAGCGCGTTCAGCATCGAGGCCTGCACATGCTGCAACGCGACCCCGGCGATCGGCTTGGGCGCCACATGGATCCGAATGTTGCGGGCG
>JANYIP010000380.1 GCA_025361995.1 Streptomycetales bacterium
CAGGTGCAGCAGCCAGGAGTCCAGCAGGCTCTCCAGGGGCGGCGCAGCGGGCTCCAGGCGGTGCACGGTCATCGGTTGCTCATGGGGCAAGTATCTTGACTAGGAGCGCTGTGCGGTACCCGCCAGACAGGTGAAGAGCCGCAAAACCGCCTCTGACCTGCGGTGATGCGGCTCTTCGCCTCGGAGCGTCAGTCTAGGTAGTCGCGCAGGACCTGCGAGCGGGACGGGTGGCGCAGCTTGGACATCGTCTTCGACTCGATCTGCCGGATCCGCTCGCGCGTCACGCCGTAGACCTTGCCGATCTCGTCCAGCGTCTTGGGCTGTCCGTCGGTCAGGCCGAACCGCATCGAGACCACGCCGGCCTCGCGCTCCGAGAGCGTGTCGAGGACCTGGTGCAGCTGCTCCTGGAGCAGCGTGAAGGAGACCGCGTCAGCGGGTACGACCGCCTCGGAGTCCTCGATGAGGTCGCCGAACTCGCTGTCGCCGTCCTCGCCGAGCGGAGTGTGGAGCGAGATGGGCTCGCGGCCGTACTTCTGGACCTCGATGACCTTCTCGGGAGTCATGTCGAGCTCCTTGGCGAGCTCCTCGGGCGTGGGCTCGCGGCCCAGGTCCTGGAGCATCTGCCGCTGGACGCGGGCGAGCTTGTTGATGACCTCGACCATGTGGACCGGGATCCGGATGGTCCGGGCCTGGTCGGCCATGGCCCGGGTGATCGCCTGCCGGATCCACCAGGTGGCGTACGTCGAGAACTTGTACCCCTTGGTGTAGTCGAACTTCTCGACGGCCCGGATGAGGCCGAGGTTGCCCTCCTGGATCAGGTCGAGGAAGAGCATTCCGCGGCCGGTGTAGCGCTTGGCGAGGGAGACGACCAGGCGGAGGTTCGCCTCGAGCAGGTGGTTCTTGGCTCGGCGGCCGTCCTCGGCGATCCAGTCGAACTCGGCGCGAATCTTGGCGCTGGAGATGCCGGCAGCGAGCTTCTCCTCGGCGAACAGGCCGGCCTCGATGCGCTTGGCAAGCTCGACCTCCTGCTCGGCGTTGAGCAGCGGGACCTTGCCGATCTGCTTGAGGTAGTCCTTGACCGGGTCAGCGGTAGCTCCGGCGACCTGGACCTGCTGAACGGGCTCGTCGGTGTCGTCGACGTCGGAGAGCACGAAGCCCTCGTCCTCGGCGTCGCCGTCGGCCTCGACGGCCGTCTCGCCATCAGCGACAGGTACGGCGACACCGGCAACGCCGGCTTCGCCCTCAGCGATCTCGATGACCTCAGTCACCTCTGTGACCTCTGTGACCTCTGTGACCTCGATGACCTCGATCTCGGCGAGGACGGCGTCGACGTCGATCTCCTCGACCTCGACGTCGACGGGCAGGGCCTCGGGAGCGTCAGCGTCGATCGCGGCGTCGGGGTCGACCGGTCCGCCCGCGGGAGGGGCGGCGGACTTGGCGGCCTTCTTGGCAGGTACGGCCTTGACTGCGGCCTTCTTGGCGGGCGCCGGAGCCGCCTTGGCAACGGGGGCGTCCACCGTCTTGGCGGCGGCCCGTGACGCGGCCGCAACCACGCGCTTGGCCGGCACGACGGAACTCAACTCGGCTGACTCAGCCACGACTACACCCTCCGCTGCGTCGGCGCGCAGCACGCTCGGATCCTGGTTCACACTGTGTTTCACGCTGTGTCGAATGTCATCAGCCTGGCGAAGCGGCACGGACAACCTCTCGTTGACGGGCGCCCGACCCCCGCTCGCCGAGGCGGCGAACTGCGGCTGAGTGTCGGTGGTGTCTGGTGCGTCAGGCGCGCATCGTTAACATTGTAAGACGTCGGGGTCTTCCCCGGTTACCGACGCGGCCAGCCACGCCGTGCGCGGGTTCAGGACTGGGCCGCCTTCATAGCCCGCTTGATCTCCTGCTTGTACGAGCGGACCTCGCCCAGGCTCACCGCGTCGACCACGTCGGCGACGGACCGGCGGCTGCCCTCCTCTCCGTACGCTCCGGCGGCCTCGCGCCAGCCGGTCGGACGTACCTTGAGCTGCTTGCCGAGCAGGGCGGTGAAGATCCGCGCCTTCTGGTCCCCGAAGCCAGGCAGGGCGCGGAGCCTGCCGACGAGCTCGGCACCGGTCGTGGCAGTCTCCCAGAGCTGTGCAGCCTGAGCCTCGTACTCGTCGGTGATGACGCGCGCGAGGGCCTGGACCCGACTGGCCATCGACCCCGGGAAGCGGTGGACCGCCGGTGGTCGGGACATGAGGTCGGCGAACGCCTGCGGGTCGTACGCGGCGATCGACACCGGGTCGAGGCCGTCGGGGGTACCGAGCCGGTCGGCCAGGGTGCGCGGGCCGGCGAAGGCGCGCTCCATCGGGAACTGCTGGTCGAGCAGCATGCCGGTGAGCAGGGCGAACGGGTCACGGGAGAGCAGGGCGTCGGCTTCGGTGTCCAGCGCCAGGTGCAAGGAGGGCTTCGGCATGCGTGCACTTCCTCCGACGACGGGAGATCGGGGTTCGCCGGAGGGTACTCCTCGCAGAGCCGACCCGCCGAGCCGGCCAGCCCCCGCCGGGCCCCAACGGGCCCCGCGCCTGGTCGTGGCCCAGTACTCTCGCCGAGTGACCGGACCGCGCGAGATCCCGGTCACCCCGTGGTCGTCCTCGGGGTCGCGGTGGCGGACCGGTCCGCTGGCGTTCGTGGTGCTTGTCGTCGGACTGTGGCTGTTCGGCACGGCCGAGGCGCTGCTCATCCGAGCCAGGCTGGGGAACTCGCCGTGGACGGTGCTCGCGGAGGGCGTCGCCAGGCACTCGCCGCTGTCCATCGGCGGGGCGACCTTCGCGATCAGCGCGGTGATCCTCCTGCTCTGGATCCCGCTGCGCGAGAAGCCTGGGATCGGCACCTTGAGCAACGCGGTCGTGATCGCGGTCGCCCTCGGCGTCGGCGTCGACTACCTGCCACACCCGACTGCGGTGCCGTGGCAGCTGCTGCAGACAGTCGGTGGCACTGTGCTGCTCGCGCTGGCCGGGGCGGTGTATCTGTCCGCCAACCTGGGCCCCGGCCCGCGGGACGGGCTGATGACCGGGCTGAGCCAGCGTTTCGGCTGGCGGGTGGCCCCGGTCCGGACCTGCATCGAGATCGCCGCCTTCCTGGTCGGGTGGCTCCTCGGAGGCAAGATCGGTGTCGGTACGGCCATCTTCGCCTTCGGCGTCGGACCCGTCCTGGCGTGGTGGCTGGCCCGGCTTCCGCGCGCCCGGACGGCGCCCGACGCGGGCGAGACGGCCGCCGCCTAGCCCGAATGGGGTACGCCACGGGTCAAGGTGACGCCGATCTCGACCGATAGACCGGGCTACAGACGTCCGTTTGCCTGTCGGTGGAGGTTCGATGTACGCGGAACTGTTTGACGATTCGGCTAGCGCGCTCGCGCTGCCCGCGGTCGACATCCTTCCGGTGAAGGTTGGCCGCAAGACCAAGGGCTCCCCCGAGGTCGAGCCGGCCGCCACGCCGCTGCTCGAGGCTTCGCCGCAGGGCTGGGCCGCACCCGCACCGCACGCTCCGGTGAATCCGTGGTCGGGTGCTCCGGCCGAGGACGCGCTGGCTTCGTACCCGCCGCCCGGCGCCGACCAGGTGCCGGTTCACCTACCCGTGCCGGTCGAGGCGGGCCAGCCGGCGGGCCAGCCGATGGTCGCTCCCTCACTCGTTCCGCTCCCGTCGACGATGGAGGTGCCGGTCGAGGCCGAGGCATCGAAGAAGTTCTTCGGGATGTCGGTACGTCGGCCCAAGAAGTCCGACGCATCGGCCGAGTTTGTCGAGGTCGCGGCGCAGGCACCCTCGTTCTCCAACGAGCCGCCCGCGCCCGCGTCCGCGTACGAGGCCGTCGTCGCTCCGGTGGCCGCGTGGCCGACCGACGCCGGTGTGTCCGCGGTCGCCGGCGCCGAGCCGACGTTGCCCGCTGGTGGCTACTCAGCCCCTGCCGCGTACGCCCCGATCGACCTCTTCTCCGCCGGCCCCACCGGTCCCGCGGACTCGGCTCCCACCCAGGCTCCGGTTGAGGCCCCGGTCGAGGCCGTTGTCGCCGATCCTGTTGCCCCCCCCGTCGCCGATCCTGTCGCCGCAGCCGTCGCCGTGCCGGTCCCCGAGGCCCCGTCAGCGCCCGTCGTCGATGCCGCCGAGGTCGCCGCCCTGCGCGCCCAGCTCGGCGCCAGCGAGAGCGCACGGCTGGCCGCCGAGAACCGGGCCGACCAGGCTGTCGCGTACGCCCAGCAGACGCAGGCACGCCTGCAGCAGCTCGAGTCGGACGGGCAGGCTCGGATCCAGGCAGCCGAGACCAAGTCGCGCTCAGCGGCGAACGAGGCTCAGGACTGGCAGATCCGGCACCGCGAGGCCGAGACGACGATCACCGAGCTCGCCGCGTCGGTGGCGGGCGCCGAGAAGCGGATGGCCGAGCTGCGGGCGGAGCGTGACGACCTGGCGAGCTCCCTCGCGCAGGCCACTGCGCCGGACCAGCACGTGCCCACCGCCTGACACCAGGCCGACTCACGGACAGAGGAACTCGCCTCAGGCAGAGCGGAAGATCCGGAGCAGCGCGCTGATCTGGACCCCGGACTCGGCCGGGTGCCGGAAGGTCCGCCCCGGCGTGATCGCGTACGTGTTCCGCCTGCCGATTTTTGTCTTGGACACGTAGCCCTCGATCGTCAGGTCTTTGACGATGAGCTGGGCCGCCCGCTCGGTGATCCCCACCCGCTCGGCAACGTCGCGCAGGCGGGCGTCCGGGTCTGCCGCGAGGGCCAGGAGCACGTGAGCGTGGTTTGTCAGGAATGTCCAGTTGCTGGGCATGTGGGCGAGCGTAACCCGCCGCAGCCACGATCAAGTCATCGCCTCGATCACCGCGCGAGCCGCCGAGCTGCCCAGCCGGAATACCGGACGCAGCTCCTTGGGACCCATCCCCACCTCGAGGGCGCGGATCAGCTGACCGGCCAGCATGTGCTGCGGGTCCTCGCCCAGCGCGGCCTCGGCCGCGAGACCGGCCAGCACCCCGTTGCCGTCCTGGTACGCCGCGGCGGCCAGCAGCGAGGCCGGGCCGGCCAACCAGCCGTTCGGAGCGAGGCCCACGAGCTCCGTCCACAGCGACTCAGCGGCGGCGCCCTGGTCGGGCGAGGTGCACAGGCTCACCGCGTCACGGATCCGCGAGTCGGCGGCCGCTCTGAGCAGGTCGGCGGCTTCCTGCGGCGCCAGCACCGAAGGCAGGCCGACGTCCGGCCGGCGCGCCAGCGCAGCGTCGACGAGGCGCAACCCCTCTCGCGGGTCGAGTGCGACCGGGCTCATCAGTGCCTCGACGGCATCGCGCTCCGCGGGCGGGGCCGGCGCCAGCTGGCGGGAGAGATCGGCGCGCGTCGGGAGCACGTTCAGCCCGGCGAGGACGGCGCGCGCCTCGGCCTCCGTCGTCCCGGCGGCGGGCAGGTCGCGCCCGCCCCCGGGGCAGCAGGCGGCGTCTGTGCAGAGCAGAGACCACCACTTGCGCTGCACCACGACCAGGCAGTCGATCAGGTCGACCGACTGCGCAGCGAATGACGTGTCGACGGCAGCGGCGAACTCGCGCCAGAGGTCATCATCGTCACAGTCGCCAGCGGCCGAGGTCTCGGGCCGGCTGGCCGCCGGGTAGACCACAGCCACCGCCGTGGAACCCCCCGCTCGAGCGGCGACTGCGCCGATGCGCTGCCCGATGTCACCAGCCAGCCCGATGTCACCAGCCGCACGGTCGAGGTCGGGCAGGTCGACGCGGGCCACGAGCGCGACCTCGTTGGAGTCGTCGAGAGCCACGACCACGAGGCTCTGCTCAGGCACGAAACCCAAGAGGTAGGGCACCGCGACCAAGAGGTCGGTCGGGCCGCGCAGGCGCAGTGCTGGCGGCGAGGTCAGGAACGAGGTGTCAGCTGTCATGCCACGACTGTGGCCGCCCCGCCACCCCATCAGACCAGCGAGAAGGCCGGCTGTGGACAAGCAGGGCGTGTGGACAACCAGCCAGTCAGCCAACCAGTCAGCCAACCAGCCAGTCAGCCAGTCAGCCGGTCAGGGCGCGCAGGGTGGCCTGGTCGAGCAGCCCGGTCATCGGCAGGTGCCTGCCGCACTGGTAGTTCGCGACCAACCGCTGCGACTGCGCCACCAGCCGTACCGAGTGGTCTTCGCCGGACAGGGCGATGATCTGCCGTGCCGCGAGCGGATTGACCGAGCAGGCGAGCCGGGGCGCCACCCGGGCGGCGACGTGCACCGCGGGCTTGGCCACATGGGCGCTGACCGTCACCGACGCGGCCGTCGCGTGCGACTTGGGCGTGCTGGCAGCGGACGACGCGTGCATCGGCTTGCGGAAGATCACCGACACCCAGACGGTGGCGCCGACCGTGACGGCCCCCACACCGACCTGGGTGAAGTCGTGGTCGAGGATGTTCGCCCGGTGGTCGGGGCTGTTCATGAAGGCGACCTCGAGAGCGGCGGCGCTGGGCCCGTAGCCCACGTTCTCGCCCAGGTACGACCAGTTCCCCACCGCTGACGCCAACCCCGCGTGGGTCAGTGCGTTGTGGGCGACCATGCTCTTGGCCCGCGCGAACGCCACCGCGCTCAGCTCGCTGCTGTACGCGTACGGAGCCAGGCCCGATGCTGCGCGAGAGGAGTTCGTGAGCGAGTACAGCGAGGTGGCCGTGGAGGCCTGCGCAGCGGGACTGAGGACCGCGAGGCCGGCAAGAGCGGTGGCCACTGCCACCAGGGACGTGGCTGTACGGCGCAGAAGGCTCATATTCCCCCATCGGGGGTCGGCGAGCCCGCCCTGATCACCCGTTCGGGTCAAGCCACTGCGAGGGGGTGCGTTTGCACCGGGTGGATTTCGTTCGCGTGCACCTGCGCCGGTCACGGCACGCGCGCCGATGATGCAAGAGAGATGAGGAGACGTCGGGGGCTTCCCCCCGGGGCGCGGTGTCGACAGGTCCCCCACTTGTACCGCTCGCCCCCGACAGTGCACGGAGGTACTCACCTCGACGGAAGGGCCGGACCCCCTGCGGGCCCGGCCCTTCCGCATGAGGCAGGATGCGGGCATGCGACTTGACCATGTCTCGTACGTCGCCACGCCGGGTCACCTGGCCGATGTGGTTCAGCGGCTGGGCTCAGCCGCTGGAGCAGCCTTTGCCGACGGTGGCATCCACCCCCGGTTCGGCACCCGGAACTTCATCCTCCCGCTGGCCGGCGGAACGTACCTGGAGGTCGTCTCGACGCTGGACCACCCGGCCTCGGACCGGGCGCCCTTCGGTCAGGCGGTCAAGCAGCGCGCGGAGCACGGCGGCGGCTGGCTCGGCTGGGTGGTCGCGGTCGACGACATCTCCCCGGTCGAGACGCGGATCGGACGTACGGCAGTCGAGGGCAACCGGCACCGCCCGGACGGGTACGACCTGCGCTGGCGCCAGGTGGGCGTGATCGACCTGATCGAGGACCCGCAGCTGCCGTTCTTCATCCAGTGGCTGTGCGAGCGGTCCGAGCACCCGTCCTACGGCGGCTCACGCGACCTCCACATCGACCGGATGGAGATCTGCGGCGACCCGGACACGGTGTCCGAGTGGCTGGGCGAGCCGTCGAACCACCCGCTCGACAACATCGACGTCGAGTGGGTCGACAGCGAGGAGCCGGGCCTCGTCGCGGTGCACCTCGCGACCGCCCACGGGACGATCCGGATCGACTAGCGAGCCGCGGAAGCCGGACCAGCGCTAGTGCGCGCTGGACCCGGCCCACAAGTTGATGCCGCCCTCGACCGCGTGCGCGTCGATCGCGTCGAGCTCGTCTGCGGTGAACCCCAGATTCCCCAGCGCCGCCACGTTGTCCTCCAGCTGGGCCACGCTGCTCGCCCCGATCAACGTCGTCGTGACACGCGGGTCGCGCAGTGTCCAGGCCAGCGCCAGCTGGGCCAGCGACTGACCGCGGCCGGCCGCCATCGCCGCTAGCGCGCGGATGTGCGTCAGGTTCTGCTCGGTCAGCAGGTCCGGTGACAGCGACTTCCCCTGACTGGCCCGCGAGCCGGCCGGGATGCCGTCCAGGTACTTGTCCGTCAGCATTCCCTGGGCCAGCGGCGAGAAGGTGATGCACCCGGCGCCCACCTCGTCGAGGGTGTCCAGCAGGCCGCCCTCGATCCAGCGGTTGAGCAGCGAGTACGACGGCTGGTGGATCAGCAGCGGGGTGCCCAGCTCCCGCAGGATCGCTGCCGCCTCGGCGGTACGCTCCGCGGAGTACGAGGAGATCCCGACGTACAGCGCCTTGCCGGCCCGGACGGCGGCGTCGAGCGCACCCATCGTCTCCTCGAGCGGGGTCAGCGGGTCGAGGCGGTGGCTGTAGAAGATGTCGACGTAGTCGAGCCCCATCCGGGCCAGACTCTGGTCGAGCGAGGCGGTCAGGTACTTGCGCGACCCCCACTCTCCGTACGGACCCGGCCACATGTCGTACCCGGCCTTGGTCGAGATCACGAGCTCGTCTCGGTACGGGCGCAGGTCCTCGCGCATGAGCCGGCCGAAGTTGATCTCGGCGCCGCCGTAGGGCGGGCCGTAGTTGTTGGCCAGGTCGAAGTGCGTGATGCCCAGGTCGAAGGCCCGGCGCAGGATCGCGCGCTGACCGTCGATCGGCCGGTCGTCGCCGAAGTTGTGCCACAGGCCGAGCGAGACGGCGGGCAGCTGAAGCCCGCTGCGACCGCAGCGGCGGTAGGTCATGGAGTCGTAGCGCGTCGGCGCGGCGTCGTAGGGCATGCCGACATTCTGCCGCGTCCGCCTGACCCGCGCGCTATCCGATCAGCCTGCGGACAGCCCGCATCTTGTTGACCGCGTCGAGCGCCGCCACCTTGTACGCCTCGGACAGCGTCGGGTAGTTGAACACCGTGTCCACCAGGTGGTCCACGGTGCCGCCGCAGGTCATGATCGCCTGCCCGATGTGCACTATCTCGGTCGCGTACGAGCCGAAGACGTGCACGCCGAGCAGGTGCCGGGTCTCGGTCGAGACCAGCAGCTTGAGCATCCCGTACGAGTCGCCGATGATCTGGCCGCGGGCCAGCTCGCGGTAGCGCGAGATCCCCACCTCGTACGGCACCGACGACGAGGTGAGTTCGTCCTCGGACCGGCCGCAGTAGCTGATCTCCGGGATCGTGTAGATGCCGATCGGCTGCAGCGCGATCAGCGAGTTCGCCGGCTCTCCGAACGCGTGGTACGCCGCCAGCCGGCCCTGCTCCATCGAGGTCGCGGCCAGCGCCGGGAAGCCGATCACGTCGCCGACGGCGTAGATGTGGTCGACCTTGGTGCGGAAGGTGTCGTCCACCGAGATCCGGCCGCGGTCGTCGGACTCCAGGCCGGCCGCACCCAGCTCCAGCGCCTCGGTCGAGCCCTGCCGGCCGGCCGAGTACATGACGGTGTCCGCCGGGATCTGCTTGCCGCTGTCGAGGGTGGTGACCGTACCGTCCTCGACCGCCTCGACCCTGGCCACGTTCTCGCCGAAGCGGAACGAGACGGACAGGTCGCGCAGGTGGAACTTCAGTGCCTCGACGATCTCGGAGTCGCAGAAGTCCAGCATCCGGTCACGGCGCTCGACCACGGTGACCCGGGTGCCCAGCGCGGCGAACATCGACGCGTACTCGATGCCGACCACGCCGGCACCGACGATCAGCATCGTGCGCGGGACCTCGCGCATCGACAGGATCCCGTCCGAGTCGACGATCCGGCGCTCGTCGAAGTCGACGTGCTCGGGCCGGGCCGGCCGGGTCCCGGACGCGATGACGATCTTCTCCGCGCTGACCCGTCGCTCCAGCCCGGTCTCGGGTGCTTCGACGACGAGGGTGTGCGGGTCCACGAACTTGGCGGTGCCGTGCACGAGGTCGACGTTGTTGCGGAAGAGCTGACTGCGGATGATCTCGATCTCACGGCCGATGACGTGCTGGGTGCGGGAGAGCAGGTCCTGGACGGTGATCGTCTCCTTGACCCGGTAGTTCTGCCCGTACAGCTCGCGCATGTTGAGCCCGGTGAGGTAGAGGACCGCCTCGCGCAGGGTCTTGGACGGGATCGTCCCGGTGTTGATGCAGACACCGCCGACCATGTTGCGCCGCTCGATGACAGCGGCTCGCCGGCCGAGCTTGGCCGCGGCGATCGCTGCCTTCTGCCCACCTGGTCCCGAACCGATCACGAGCAGGTCGTACTCGTAGTCCCCCACGGGGGCCCTCATCTCTGGGCAAGTCGGGTGCGGCCAGTTCAGCGTGGACAGCCTGCCGCTGGAATGTTTCGCTTACAAGTCTGCATGCCGGGCCAGCGCGAGGCAGCCGCCGAGCGCCACGACGAATCCAGCCACCGCGACCGGTACGAAATCAGGCCTGGCCCGGTCGCCCAGCAGCGTCAGCCCGATCAGGGCCGGCACCGTGGTCTCGATCGCGAAGGTGATCGCGGCGACCGTGGTCACCGACCCGCGCTGCAGCGCCGCCGAGAAGACGAGCACGCCCAGGACCCCGTACCCGACGAGCGACCAGGCGACCGGATCACCGACCAGGTGCCACAGCGGGTGCGGCAGCTGCAACGTACGGGCCGCCACACCGACCCCGCCGAAGGCGAGCCCAGCATCGGCGGCCAGGATCGCCCCGGCCAGCGACGGACGTACCCGCGACGTGCCGCCGGCCACCGCCACCGCGACCAGGACGCCGGCCAGCAGCAGCCAGCCGCCGCGGGTCGAGATGGCCTTGCCCGGGTCGGGCTGGGCGCTGGCGGCCAGCAGCACCAGGCCGACCGCCACGGCGCCGAGGGCCACCCACTCGGCCAGCTTGAGGCGGACGTGCAGGAACCGCGCTGCCAGCACCGCCGTGACCCCGATGCTGGATGCGACGGTGGACTCGACGAGGAAGAGCGGCAGCGTCCGCAGCGCCAGCACGGAGGCGGCGAAGCCGACCGCGTCGAAGCCCAGACCCAGCAGGTACGGGCCCTGGCGCAGCAGCCGGAACAGCAGTCTCGGGTCGAGTGCCGCGCTGGTCGCCGTACGCCCGGCGGCCACCGCCTGCAAGATCGACCCGATCCCGTAGCAGACGGCGCACGTGAACGCTCCGAGGAGGCCGAGACTCACGCGCGTGTCGCTCCCAGGTCTGGCCCGCGGATCGGGCTATAAAAGAGGTAAGGCCCCTCGAAGTATGAGTTCGAGGGGCCTTACGCATGACCACTGCCTGTCGTTCACGGTTGCCCGGTCCCGACGCGGCGCCGAGTGACGTCGGCCCCTCACCTGCTCGCCAGTTGCCCGGCTGCCAGCGAAGATCGTGATCGCCAGCCAGTCCGTCCGCACCGCTGCGTCGTCATCCACAGCGTCCTCGGGTTGCCCCTCGGACGACCCTCCGGGTTGCCCCTCGGATCTGGTACGCCGGTCTCTGCCCGACCCGCTTTCGGCCCGTCTGGGCCACCACCCGAGTGAGTCTCCTCACCCTTGCGGCCGCTGGGGTTTCCCCCGGCGAGGCCCGCCGTTTCCGTTGGCGTGGGGAGATTTCTACGGGACCCCGGCGCGACACGCAAGGGGTAGAGGGCACGAATCCTCAAGATCTTTTCTGCAGCGCCTCCAGAGCCTCCACGGCGAGCGCGTGATCGTCGAGGTGCGGCAGCCCGGAGACCAGGATCACCCCGACCCGGCTGACGCCACCGCCACTCCCGCGGACCATGATCGGGACCCCGCCACCGTGAGCCGCGTAGTCGTCCTCGGACAGGCCGGTGTGCTCGGTGAAGGTCTTTCCGGCGGCATCGTGCTCCAGCCGGTAGTACAGGGTCGAGTGACCCAGTTCCTCGACCAGCCGGGCCTTGCGGGCGATCCAGGAGTCGTTCGCGACGCTGCTCCCGTCGAGAGCGGCACGGAAGAGCACCTGCTCCAGACCGCGGATCTCCACGACGATCGGCAGCCCGCGCTCGCGGCCCAGCGAGACGGCGATCAGGCCGAGGTCGACGGCGTCGGAGTTGGAGAACCGCCCCAGGGCGAGCCGCTGCTCCTGGGCCACGACATCTGCCGCGGTCAGCACCGCTGGCTCGTCAGCCGAGGTCACGAGATCACCTGCGTGATGGCCTGGATCGCGAGCCCAGCCAGAGCCCCGACTACCGTCCCGTTGATGCGGATGTACTGCAGGTCGCTGCCCACCTGGAGCTCGATCTTGCGTGCCGTCTCCACCCCGTCCCACCTCTCCACCGTGTCGGTGATCACTGTCGTCAGCTCGGCGCTGTAGTTGGTCGTCACGTGGGCGACGACGTCCTCGACCCAGCCGTCCACCTTGGCGGCCAGCTCGGGCTCATCGGCGAGCCGCCGGCCCAGATCCGCGAGCGCACTGCGCACGCGCAGCCGCAGCTCGCTGGCAGGGTCGTCGACTGCCTCGAGCACCAGCCGGCGCAGCGTCCCGGCGGCGTTGCCCACGGCACGACGTACCTCCTGGTGGGCCAGGAGCTTGACCTTGAGGCCGTCCACGCGCTCCTGGGTCGCCGGATCGGTGCGCAAGTCCTGGGCGAACTTCGCCAGGTACGTGTCGAAGGAGGCGCGCAGCGGGTGCTCCGGGTTGGCCCGTACCTCGCCGGCGACGCGCAGCACCTCCGCGTACACGCGCTCGGCGATCGCCTCGTCGACGAACCGGGGTGACCAGGACGGCGCCTGCCGGGCCACGACGTCGACCACGGAGTCGCGGTTGTCCAGCAGCCAGGTGTGCACGTTGTCGATGGTCAGGTCGACCAGGCCGCGGTGCGAGCCGTCCTCGACCAGCTGGCCCAGCAGTTTCCCCAGCGGCGGCCCGGCCGGGATCGCGGCGACCCGTTGGGTGATCACCTGGTCGAGCACGGCCTGGACGTCCTCGTCGCGCAGGACCCCGATGCCTGCGCGCAGGACGGTGGCGATCTCGGCGGTGACCCGCTCGGCGTTCTCCTCACGGGCGACCCACGCGCCCACCCGGCTCGCGAGCCCGGCCCGCCGCAGCCGGTCGCGGATCACGTCCTCGGCCAGGAAGTTGGTGCCGACGAAGTCGCCCAGGCTCTGCCCGATCGCGGCCTTGCGGGTCGGGATGATCGCGGTGTGCGGGATCGGCAGGCCGAGCGGGCGACGGAACAGGGCGGTCACCGCGAACCAGTCAGCAAGCCCACCGACCATGCCGGCCTCAGCGGCCGCCCGGACGTACCCCACCCAGGTCGGGACGCTCCCGCCGGCGTGCCCGGCGCGCAAGGTGATGACGTACGTCGCGGCAGCCACGACCAGGAGGCCGCCGGCGATCGCCTTCATCCGACGCAGACCGCTGCGGCGCGCGCCGTCGGCTAGCGACAAGGTGGCCAGCGTCAGCCGCCGCTCTTGCGACGGAACTCGCGCTGCCGCTTGGAGTTGCTGGTCCGGTCCGAGGCCTTGCTGCCGCCACTGGCGTGATCGTCGCTGCCGATGCCGCCCTTGCCGTGCTTGCGGTCGAGTGCCGCACGGAACCTGTCGCGCAGGTCGTCTCCGGTGCTCGCTGGGCTGGCTGTGGCGTCGGCTGAGCTGGTAGCTGGCTCGGTCTGCTCTTCGGGGGTGTTCGACATGTCACCCAGTCTCCCCCGTCGCGAACGGCTCGACCACCGTGACACCCGCACCTTGGTGGTTGTCCATGGCGACCAGGGCGGCTCCGGCCTGCGCCAGGGTGATCCGGCGGGTCACCAGGAGGTCCGGGCGCAGCCGTCCCGAGGTCACCGCCGCGAGCATCTCCGGGTAGGCATGGGCGGCCATCCCGTGACTGCCGAGGATCTCCAGCTCGTCGGCCAGGACCCGGTGCATCGGCAGCTGGGGCACGCCGAGATCGGGCGGCAGCAGCCCCACCTGGACGTGCCGGCCCCGCTTGCGCAGGCTGTTCACCGAGCCCACGCAGGTGGCCCGGGCGCCCAATGCGTCCAGGGACAGGTGGGCTCCACCTCCGGTGGCCTCCCGGACGGCATCGGCGACGCCAGCCGGATCGGGCAGGCGCCCCGCGTCGATGGCGACCTCGGCACCGAGCTCGGTGGCCAGCGCCAGCGCGGACGGCTGGACGTCGACCGCGACGACCCGGGCACCGTGGGAAACGGCGATCATCACCGCCGACAGGCCGACACCGCCGCAGCCGTGCACGGCCACCCACTCCCCCGGCCGGGCGCGACCTTGGACCAGCACCGCCCGGTACGCCGTGGCGAAGCGGCAGCCCAGGCTCGCGGCGGTCACCGAGTCCAGCGAGTCGGGCAGTGCGACGAGGTTCACATCGGCGTGGTCGATCGCGACGTACTCGGCGAAGGAGCCCCAGGCCGTGAAGCCGGGCTGGAACTGGTGGTCGCACACCTGCTGGTCGCCGGCCACGCACTGCTCGCAGCTGCCGCAGGCGCAGACGAACGGGACGGTGACCCGCTGGCCGGCAACCCACCCGGTGACGCCTGGGCCCACCTCGGCGACGACGCCGGCCAGCTCGTGGCCCGGGACGTGGGGGAGGGTGATGTCCGGGTCGTGGCCGAGCCAGCCGTGCCAGTCGCTGCGGCACACGCCGGTCGCCTCGACCCGCAGGACGGCTCCGTGCCCGGTGGGCACCGGATCGGGAACCTCGACGAGGGTGGGCGGCTCGCCGAACTGCTCGAACAGGACGGCGCGCATCCGCCGAACCTACTCTTGGACCGTGATCTCCGTCCCGCTGGCGATGCGGCTGCGCGACGCCGGGCTGCGCTGGCAGCCGGCCCGCGGGGACCGCTTCGTCATCCCGAACCGCGACATGGACGGCGACGTCTTCGTGCTGTCGGACATGACGGTGGAGCTCCACGACTTCCCGTCCGGTCCGGTCATCGGCTTCAACGGGACGGTCGAGTGGGCGCTCGACTCGGTCGAGATCGCCAACGCGCTCTGGCTGCCCGACGAGCCGGCCCTGCGCGACCGCCTGGCCGGCACCTTCGTCTCGCTGGTACGCGACGGCGACCGGTACGCCGTGGAGCTCGAGGTGCTCGGGAGCCGGGTGGTGGTCGAGTCAGCCGACGCGACCGACGCTGCCGAGGCGTACGGGCTGGCCCTGCTGCACCTGATCACCGGTGCGACCTGATGCCGGCGAGGTGCCGGCTGGAATCCTCGCGCGCCCGCCGGGGTTGTGGTTGACGTGCGCAATCCAGAGGAACTTTTCCGCCTTGAGACCGACGACTTCGACCTCGGTGAGCCCGTGCTGCTCCACAGCATGGCCGGCTTCCTCGATGCCGGCGGCGCCGGCCGGCTCGCCGTCGAGCAGCTGACCAGCTCGCTGCCCCGCAGCATCGTGGCCCAGTTCGACATCGACGACCTCTACGACTACCGGGCCCGCCGGCCGCGGATGACGTTCTTGTCCGACCACTACGCCAGCGTCGACCTGCCGCAGCTCCTGCTGAGCGAGCTCAGGGACCTGGAGGGCACCCGCTTCCTGCTCCTGCACGGCGCCGAGCCGGACTTCGGCTGGCAGCGCGTCGTCGACGCCACCCATCTGCTCGTCAACAAGTTCGGCGTACGCCTGACGGTCGGGATGCACGCGATCCCATGGCCTGCGCCGCACACCCGTCCGGTCGGCTTGACCGCGCATGCCACCGACCCTGCGCTGGTCGCCGACCGGACGTCCTGGGTGGGTGCCCTCGAGGTTCCAGGTCACCTCGCCGGGCTGCTCGAGCTGACCCTGGGCCGAGCCGGGCACGACGCGATGGGCTTCGCCGCGCACGTCCCGCACTACCTCGCCGCCGGCGAGCACCCGCGGGCTGCCCTGGCGCTGCTCGAAGCGGTGTCCTCGGCGACCGGCCTGGTCCTGCCGCTGGACGCGCTGCGCGAGTCGGCGGACCGTACCGACATCGAGACCGGCGCGGCGATCGCCAGCTCCCCCGAGAACCTCGAGGCGGTGCACGCTCTGGAGACGCAGTACGACGCGTTCGTCAGCCAGCGCACGTCGCTGCTGTCCGACGACGGCGGCGAGCTGCCCTCCGGTGACGAGATCGCCGAGCAGGTCGAACAGTTCCTCGCCGAGATGGACGCGCGCGGCCGCGACGACCTCTGAGCCCGACGACCTCTGAGGTCACCGTCAGGCGCGGCCGCTCGCTGCGGCGCGGAGCAGGGTCCCTCGGTCGGCGATCTTGACCTGGTCGCGGC
>JANYIP010000278.1 GCA_025361995.1 Streptomycetales bacterium
ACCCGAGCACGAAGTAAGCCGCTCTTGACATTTTGCCGACAACGAATCAGGGCCATGATCAATGATCATGGCCCTGACCTGCACTTACTTCGTAGCGGGGGCAGGATTTGAACCTGCGACCTCTGGGTTATGAGCCCAGCGAGCTACCGAGCTGCTCCACCCCGCGGCGTGAACCCTGAGGGTATGCCACCGGCCACGAGGCGAGCAAATCCCTCACTGGCGAGCGAAGCCGACGAAGGGGATACAACGGACGCGGCGCCCGAAGCCGACGGCGACGCCGAGGGCGACGCGCTGGGCGTGGGGGTGAGCTTCGCCGCCGCCGCGGCCCGGGCGATGGCGGCCGCGAGCTGCTGCTGAGCCACCCCGTACGCGGTGAAGTCGCCGGCCTTGAGAGCCTTGTCCGCTGCCGCTAGCGCTGCCTCGGCATCGGCCAGCGCCTGTGTCAGCGCAGGGTTCGCTGTGCCGGGTGTGGTCCCACCGGGCGTCGTCCCGCCTGGAGTTGTGCCGCCGGGGGTTGTACTGCCTGGGCCAGGAGCCGTGGTCCCAGAGTTGCCCTTGAAGACCTCGTCCAGCGCCTGGGTGAGGGTGTCATCCATCGCGACGGCGTTCCCAAAGGAGACGAGAACCTTCTGCAGCAACGGGAAAGTCGAGCCCGCAGTGGCCTTGACGTACACGGGTTCGACGTAGAGGAAGCCTCCGCCCACCGGGAGGGAGAGCAGGTTGCCGTACTGGACGTCGGAGCCTCCGCGGCGCAGCAGCGACAGCTGGGACGAGATGGTGGGGTCCGACTCGAAGGTGTTCTGCACCTGTTCAGGGCCGGGTACGGTCAGACTTCGAGGGAGTACGAGGACGCGGAACTTCTGGAAGTCCGGTCCTGGCGCGGAGTCGACGGCCATGAACGCCGCGAGGGTGGTCCGGTTGTTCGGGGCGTACGTGGTGGTGAGCGAGAACGTGGGCGCCGACTGGCCAGGCATCTCCAAGGTGAGGTAGTACGGCGGCTGGGCGTCGCCCGAACCCACGGCGGTAGTGGCCAGCGTCGGGTCGGCCGGGATCTTCCAGAAGTCGTCGCCGGTGTAGAAGGCCTTGGGGTCGGTCACGTGGTACTTCGCGTACAGCGCCCGCTGCACCTTGAAGAGGTCCTGCGGGTAGCGAAGGTGCGCCATCAGATCGGCCGAGATCGCCGAGAACGGCTTGACGGTGCCCGGGAACGCCCGCTCCCAGACCTGGAGGACCGGGTCGTGGCTGTCCCACTGGTAGAGCGTGACAGTGCCGTCGTACGCGTCGACGGTGGCCTTGACGGAGTTGCGGATGTAGTTCACCTGGTCGGGCGCCTGGGTGGCGATCGCCGAGCTGGTGGCGGTGACGGAGTCGGTGGTGGTGTCCCCGAGCGACGTCAGCTGGGAGTAGGGATAGCTGTCTGACGTGGTGTACCCGTCGACGATCCAGACGATGCGACCGTCGACCACGGCGGGATAGCTGTCGCCGTCCACGGTGAGCCAAGGCGCCACGGCCTCGACCCGGTCGCGGGGGCTGCGGTTCCACAGGATCTTGGAGTCGGAGTTGACCCGGTCGGACAGGAGGAGGTTGGGCTCTCCGAACTTGGCGGCGAAGACGGCCCGGCCGAACAGCGAGCCCATGGGCACCCCGCCCTTGCCGGTGTACGTGAAGCTCTGCTGCCCGTTGTCCCCGGTGCTGTCGGTGGGGAAGTCGAACTCGACGGGAGCTTTGCCGCTGGGTGCCCCGACGATGGAGTACTCGGGCGAGTTCTCCCCGAAGTAGATCCGCGGCTGGGTGATGTTGAGCAACCCCTGCGACGGGATGTTGTACGAGAAGAAGCTAGGCCGCCCGTCCGCGTCGCTGGTGTTGCCGTAGGCGGCGACCAGCCCGTACCCGTGGGTGTAGACGGTGTGGTCGTTGGCGAAGTTGCGCTGGCCAGTGGCCAGCCCGTTCAGGTCGAGCTCACGGACAGCGACGACGGCGTCACGGTTGGCCACGACGCCGTCAGCCCCGGGCAGGGGGTAGCGGTCGACGTCGAGGGTGTCGGCGAAGGTGTAGAACCCGCGGTTCTGCTGCAGCGCCTGGAAGGTCGGCGAGATGACGGCTGGGTCGATGAGTCGGACGTTGGACACCGTCGCGGTGTCGCCGGAGAGCAGGCCGGCCTTGGGCTCGGTCGCGGCGGAGTAGTTCGTCGTCGTGACGTCGTCCAGCTGGTAGGCCTTGAGGGTCGCGTCGATGTTGCGCGCGATGTACGGGCGCTCCTTGTCGGGCTCGCTCGGGTGCACCTGGACCGACTGTACGAACGCCGGGTAGATGCCGCCGACCACGACGGCGCTGAGCACGAGCAGGCCGAACCCGACCCCGGGCGCCAGCCAGTTGCGCGTCACGGCGGTGGCGAAGAAGAGCAGCGCGCAGATGATGGCGATGACGAAGAGGATCTGCTTGGCCGGGATGAGCGCGTTCACGTCGGTGTACGTGGCCCCGGTGATGCGGCTGCCGTCTTTGATGACGAGTCCGTAGCGGTCGTACCAGTAGGCGACGGCCTTGAGGGCGACGAACAGGCCGAGCAGCACGGCGATGTGGGTACGCGCGGCGCTGCTCGTCTTCTCCCCCGGCGTCTGGAGCCGGAGTCCGCCGTACAGGTAGTGCGTGACGAGCGCGGTGACGAGCGAGACGAGGACGATCCCGAAGCCGAAGCCGATCAAGAAGCGCCAGAACGGCAGCCGGAACATGAAGAACGACAGGTCCACGCCGAACTGCGCGTCCTTGGTGAACATCGGTACGGAGTTGCGGAACGCCAACCAGGTCCGCCACTCGGAGGCGGCCGAGCCCCCGGCGATGAGCCCGAGGAGGGTCGCGATCGCGAGGGTGATCGGGCGACGGTACGGATCGACGGCCACGCGGTAGCGGTCGAGTCCCTGCTGCTCGGCGGAGAGCCCTCGGAAGGCCGGCCGGGTGCGGAAGGCGATCCAGCAGCTGGCCCCGACGGCCGCACCCATGAGGACGCCGAAGAAGGCGAAGAGCAGGAGCCTGGTCTTCAGCTCGGTGGTGAAGACGCTACTGAAGCCCACCGAGCGAAACCACAGCAGGTCGGTGTAGAAGCCCGCGAAGATCCAGAAGCCAATGATCAACACACCCACGACCAACGCGCTGATCAGCAGCGACCGGCCCCTGGGGGCGCTGGCGGCAGGTGCGGGTGACGGGCCGGTCGGGCCGTCCGGATCCGGGGGCAGGTTGAAGCTCACCGGTACAACGTACCTAGCCCCGCGCCGGAGATCGGCCGTAGGCGAGGATGTGGCGTATGACCGAAGCCCCCGCAGCGCTCGCAGGCCTGCTCCGCGAGATCGAGAACCACGTCGCCGGCGGCGGCTGGGACCAGGGTGCCCGGCTGTTCGCGCTGGTCCCCACCGCCGAGCTGCTGGCGAGGGAGCCGGGGCTTGCAGCCGTGCTGGGCATCGATCCCGGGGAGGGGGACGGGCCCGAGGCGCTGACCCCGGTCGAGCAGGAAGAGCTGCCGGACCACGCGACGATCGAGGAGCTCCTGCTCGGGCTGGCCTGGCCGGCGGACGTGGCGGGCGCGGCGCTCGTGGTCGAGCGGGTGGTGCTGCCCCCGGAGGTGGAGGCGGAGCTGCCCACGGACGAGGAAGCCGCACTCGCCGTGCTCGCCGAGCACCCGCTGCGCCAAGACGTGCGGCTGGCAGTGGCGGCGCTGCGCGACGGGACCAGGTGGGCCGCGATGCGGTTCCGGCTCCATGACGACCCGGTGCAGGTGCTCGTGGGCCGTGACCTCGTACCCGGCCTCACGGAAGCGCTCGCTTCGACGCTAGAGGACTGAGAGGACTGGGAGGCCTGAGGACCCGACGATGCCACTAGGACGTGCAGGTGGGGGCGGCGCCCTTGCCAGTGACGGCCGCCCCGAGGCCGGCGAGCGCGTCGGTGACGGTGGTCACCTTGATGAGCTGCAGCCCGTCGGGGACCTGCTGCAGCGCCTCAGCGCAGTTGCTGGCGGGCACCAGGAAGATGGTGGCTCCGTCGGCCCTGGCCGCAGCCATCTTCTGCCGGATGCCGCCGATCGCGCCGACGTTGCCGTTCTGGTCCATCGTGCCGGTGCCGGCCACGTGCCGGCCGCCGTTCTCCTGCACCGGCGTCAGCTTGTCGATGATGCCGAGGGTGAACATGAGGCCGGCGCTGGGGCCGCCGACGTCGTCGAGCTGGATCGAGACCTTGACGGGCGAGGTGTAGCCGATGCCCGGGGTGAAGCCGACGACCGCACGGCTGGGGCCGGCGTCGGTCGAGGCACGGGTGACCAGCGGCACGGTGACGGTCTTGCCCGCCCTTTGAACCACGAAGCTGACCGTCTGGCCGGGGCTGTGCTTGGTGACCGCCGTACGCACCTGGTCGGCGGTGGTGATCGCCGTACCGTCGATCGAGATGATCTGGTCGCCGGTCTTCAGGTGCCCGTCGGCAGGTGAGCCCGCGTCGATGCTGCCGACGACGACGGTCAGCGTCACCGGCAGATGCAGATGGCGGAGCGCGGCGATAGCGGCAGCGTCCTGCGACTGGACCATGGCGGCGTTGTTGTCGTTCGTCACCTGTGCCGCGCTCTTGTTGTCGGGGTAGAGCAAAGAGCGGGGGACGACCGCGTCGCTGGAGGTGAACGTCGCCCCGACCAGCTCGCTGAGCAGCACCCGGTTGCCCGGCCCGCCCTGCTCGCTCACGGTGGTCAGGTCGAGCACGCCGGTCGTCGGGTAGACGGTGGCACCACTGATGGTGATCAACGGGCCTGCGGTGGACGACCCGAGGACGTTGAAGACCGGTCCCGGCCGCTCGATGACGTACGGGACGGGGAACGAGACCAGGACGAGCAAGCCCACCGCCAGCAGGACGGCGGCCAGCAGGCGCGGGGTGGAGCGGTCGGCCACGGCGGCGGACTCTACGCGGGGCGGGTGCCAGAACCCGGAGGGCTCACCGGCGGATCGTCACCCTCGGCGCCGCGAGGACGGGCGTCCCGGGGCCGGCTGTCGGTCTGGCGGCCCATGGCCTCGCGGAAGCGCTCGTGCTCGGCGACCGAGTCGTGGGGGTCGACCGGGGGCCGCGGACGGTTCGCGATCGAGACCCAGACGATGGCCGGCACGAAGGCGACGAGCGGCACGCTCCACCACACGATCGCCTGCATCCAGCCAGACTAGGTCACGTCGGGGCACCCACCCATTCCTGCGTCCCGTCGGCGAAGCGCTGGTGCTTCCAGATCGGCACCTCGGCCTTGAGGTCGTCGATGAGCTGGCGACCGGCCGCGAAGGCCTCGGCCCGGTGCGCGGACGCCGCAGCGACGACGACGGCCAGGTCCCCGACCTCGAGGTCCCCGACCCGGTGCACGGCGGCGAGGATGGCCTGCGGGTGGTCCGCCGCGACCCGAGCAGCGACGGCGGCCAGGGTCTCGGTGGCGATGGGGTGCGCGCTGTAGCCGAGCGCAGACACACCACGCCCGCCGTCGTCGTCACGGACCGAACCGATGAACACGACCGTCCCGCCGACGCTGGCATCGGTGACGGCGGCGAGCACCTCGTCGACGGACAGGGCGGTCTCCCTGAGCCCGAGCAGGCGCACCTGCTCGGGAGCCGTGCTGGTTGAGCCCTCCAAGGTCGCCATGGTCAGCGACCCTAGCCTCGTCGCTGCCTGCGCAGCTGGCGGACAACCGCAGCCGTGCCCAAGACCGCGACCGTGGCACCAGCGGCCCCCAGGGTGGCGTCCCGGCCGAAGTGGCGCGCGGTCCCCGGTTCGCGCAGGCCGTTCTCCTCGAGCAGGGCACGCAGGGCGCCGACGTTGTCGTACGCCGGTCGCCACCCGGTGGCGCGCAGCCGGGTGGACGGGACCACCCAGGGCTCCGCGGTGTACGCGAGCTCGCTGGCCGGCGCCGGCGTCATGCCGAGGCGGTGCAGCCGCTCCGCGGTGCCGAAGGCGATCCAGGCCGGGAGCTCGATCCGGCGCAGCCCGGCGATGGCCTCGACCTCGCTCTGGGTGAGAAATCCGTCGCAGCCCACGGTGACGACTCCGCTGACCTCGCCGAGCACCGCCCGGACCAGGGCCGTGGTGAGGTCGTCCACGTGGCAGAACTGCCAGTGCGGCCGCGAGTCCTTGACCACCAGCAGGCGCGGCGCGACGAAGTGCCGGCTGAACACGCTGTCCACCCCGGCGCCAGCCAGCACCGCAGGACGCAGGATGGTCACGGCCAGGCCGGGGTGCACGCTGCCGGCCCGGGCAGCGAGCTCTTCGATCTCGAGCAGCCCGTCCAGGGCCGAGCCGTCCGCGGTGGCGCGCAGGGCAGCGTCCTCGTCGAGCGGGACCGGGTTGTCCCGGGAGGCCCCGTACACCATGGCGCTGGAGATCAGCACGGCGCGACCCACCCCGGCCGCAGCCCCCGCGGTGAGGACGGTACGGGCCCCGTCGACGAGCCGGGCCTGCGCGAGCTCGCGGTCGCCCGGCCTGGGCTCGAGCTCCCTGCCGGGTACGTCGGGCAGGACGGCGTGGACGACGACGTCGCAGCCGCTCAGCCGTTGGACCAGTGCCGGCTCGCGGACGTCCAGGACGCGCCATACGACGTCAGCGACGTCGCCGCGGTGGTCGTCGACACCGATGACCTTGCGTACGTCGGGGTGAGCGACAAGCGCCGCGACCAGGGCACGGCCGACGCCTGCAGCCGCCCCGGTGACCGCGACGACTAGACCGCGGCCGGCTGGGGACGAGGTCTCGGCGGATCCTGCGGCGGCCGTGCGCCGTGAGCGAACCCGGGCCGGTGGGCGCCCGGGCTCGGCGTCGGCGCGGTTACGGTGGTCGTTCACTACCCCATCCTGCCCGAGGTGCCCCGTGAGCGACCTTCCGTTCGGTTTCGGCAGCCCGTCCCCCGACGACGAGAACTCCCCCGCGAACCCGTTCGCCGGGCTGTTCGGCGGCAATCCGCAAGATCTGGGTGCCGCCTTCGCCCAGCTGGGCCAGATGCTCTCGTACGAGGGCGGCCCGGTGAACTGGGACCTGGCGAAGAAGATCGCCCGGCAGACCGTCGCCCAGGGCGGTGACCCGGTGCCGAGCCCTGGGCAGCGGCAGGCGATCGAGGAGGCCGTGCGACTGGCGGAGGTCTGGCTGGACGCCGCCACAGCGCTCCCGGCCGGCACCAGCGGGTCGATCGCGTGGAGCCGGGCCGAGTGGGTCGAGGGAACGATCGACGCCTGGCGGGCGCTCGTGGACCCGGTGGCCGAGAAGGTGGTGGCGGCAACAGCCGACGCGGTCCCCGCCGAGATGGCGGCGATGGCGGGGCCGATGCTAGGGATGATGCGCCAACTCGGCGGAGCCATGTTCGGCGCCCAGGTGGGGCAGGGTCTGGGGGCACTGGCAGGGGAGGTCGTCGGATCCGCTGACGTCGGGCTGCCGCTCGGGCCGGCTGGGCGCGCGGTCCTGCTGCCCTCGGGAGTGGCCCGCTTCGGCGAGGGCCTGGCGGTGCCCGAGGACGAGGTCCGCGTGTACCTGGCCTTGCGCGAGTGTGCGCACCAGCGCCTGTTCGCGCACGTCCCGTGGTTGCGGGCGCGGCTCTTCGGCGCCGTCGAGGACTACGCCCGCGGCATCGTGGTGGACACGAGCATGCTCGAGGAGGCGATGCAGTCGGTCGACCCGAGCAACCCCGAGGCCATCCAGGAGGCGCTGTCGTCGGGCATGTTCGAGCCGCAGGACACCCCGGAGCAGAAGGCCGCGCTGGCTCGGCTCGAGACCTTGCTCGCTCTGGTCGAGGGCTGGGTCGACTCGGTCGTCACGTCCGCGGCGACCGCGCTGCCCTCGGCCCCAGCCCTGCGCGAGACGGTACGTCGGGCCCGGGCCACCGGCGGGCCGGCGGAGCAGACGTTCGCCACCCTGGTAGGCCTCGAGCTGCGTCCCCGCAGGCTGCGAGAGGCAGCCACCCTGTGGGGCGAGCTGCTCGCGACGCGCGGGATCGACGGGCGGGATGCGATCTGGGACCACGCCGAGCTGCTGCCCACCGCCGACGACCTGGACGACCCGGCCGGGTTCGCGGCCAGGGACGCGTTCGACCTGTCCGAGCTCGAGGGGGCCGGAGCTCCGCCCGCCGACCCCGAGGACGGCACCGGGGCGGCAGACGGGACGGGCGCGTGACGCTGCGTACCGAAGCGGTCCGCGAGCTCTCGGCCTGGGCTGCGCCCACGCCGGACCAGGTCGCGATGCGTGGCGCCTACCTGAACTACCTCGCGGAGAACGACGACGCGATGTGGCGGCGGTGCGTGCCCGGTCACCTCACCGCAAGCGCGCTCGTGCTCGACCCTGCGGGGCGACGCGTCCTGCTGACGCTGCACCCCAAGGTGGGCCGCTGGTTGCAGACCGGCGGGCACTGCGAGCCCGGTGACCGGACGCTGGCGTCGGCAGCGCTGCGCGAGGCCACCGAGGAGAGCGGTATCGCTGGGCTGGAGCTTCTCGACGCCCCGGCGCGGCTCGACCGCCACCGGGTGCGCTGCCAGGGCAAGGACGCGCCGGACTCCGAGCACCTCGACGTGCAGTACGTGGCCCTCGCACCGAGCGGGGTCGACGAGGCGATGAGCGAGGAGTCGCTCGACCTGCGCTGGTGGCCGGTGGACGCGCTGCCGCCCGACGTCGACGGCTCGGTCCGAGCCCTGGTCGCCCGGGCGGTCGTCCTCGCTGGCTGAGATTGGCCGGCAGAGATTGGCCGGCAGAGATTGACCAGCAGAGATCGGCCAGCAGAGATCGGCCAGCAGAGGTCGGGTCGTCAGCCCTGCGCACTCAGGTAGCCATCGTCAGTGGCGTCTGTGTCATCCGCGTCATCCGCGTCATCCGCGTCATCGGCGTCATCGGCGAAGTCCGCACCGTCACCCGGCTGGCTCTGGCTTCCAGGGCTCATCGCCGTCGACCAGCCGTCGAGGTACCCCCGAGCACGCTCCGTCCGCGGGTACGCCTCGAGCTCGGCCCAGAACGCCGGTGTGTGGCCGGGGACGAGCAGGTGCGCGAGCTCGTGCAGCAGCACGTAGTCCACGACGAACGTCGGCATGACACGAAGCCGGTCGGACAGCCGGATGGTGCCGTCGGCCACCGTGCACGAGCCCCAACGACCGTTCTGGTTGGTCACCCAGCGCACGCTGGTCGGCCTGGCTCGACCGCCAAGCCACCGCCCCGACAGCGCCACAGCTCGCGCCATCAGCTCGTCGTCGGAGGGTCGCCGTCGACGTTCGCGAGCGGCCAGACGCTCGACCATCACGCCCACCCAGTGCTCCTCCTGCGCCCGGCTCATCCGGGCTGGCAGCAAGACGATCGTGCGCTCCCCTTCCCGGTACGCACTCACCGTCCGGCGCCTGCGCGCGCTGCGCCGCACCTCGACCGGCCGGGCTGCACCGCCCGCAACGGAGGCACTGGTCGATGCGCCCCCTGGGGTCACGGCGCGAGAGAGATCCTGCGGGGTCCCGATGTCGATGTCGTCCATGTCTGGCACCGTACCGGCACGGTACGAGCGGTGTTTTCTTCCATCCACAGGCAGCCAGCGGTGTCGGTGCAGGTCAACCGGACGCGGCCCCCGCAATCACCACGTCGTCCACAGCCTGCGCGCTGGCTGTCCACAACGCCACGCCACGCTGTCCACAGCCACACCCCCAAGTTGTCCACAGGCCGGGAAGGCGCCGCGTTGACGCGGGTCCTCTCGCCGTCCTAGCCTCACCGCCGAACGAGGCCCCTGGGATAACTCGGCCGGGGCGTCCGCAAGGGGAAGGCGGACGGACCGG
>JANYIP010000079.1 GCA_025361995.1 Streptomycetales bacterium
GTGAGCGGCGAGGAAGCACTAGGTCCGGACCTGCCAAGCGCGCTAGGTCCGACGAGTGTGACACGGATGGACGGCTGCACGTCGGACCCGCCAGTCAGGCACTTTTCTCGACTGGTCTCAGCCGCCGGCCCCGCCGGCAGCTACGTCGGCAGCTACGTCGGCAGCTACGTCGACAGCTACGTCGGCAGCTACGCCCTCGGAGCACAGGCTGAAGCCCGGGCTGGCGATCGCCGCCTCGCTGGCCAGCTGCTGGACCAGCGTCCGGAACGTCTCCCGCTCGGCCGGGGCGAGCGCCGACAGCACGTACGCCTCGGCGGCCAGCAGTCGCTCGCGCAGCTGGGCGAGGAGCTCCTGACCGGCCCGAGTGACGACGATGTGCCGGGCTCGCCGGTCGGCCGGGTCCGCCTTGCGTTCGACCAGTCCCGCCTGCACCAGATCGTCGAGCAGGTACGTCATGACCGTACGGTCGACCCCCAGCTGCTGAGCGAGCGACACCTGGGAGCCGCACCCGCTGGTCGCGGCTGCGGTGAGCACCTGGAACCCGCGCGGCCCACCCGGCAGGTCGGCCACTGCTTTCCCCGCTGCCTTGAGGTAACCGCGGAAGACGATGCCCAGCGCCCAGCCGAGGTCAGCCTCGATGTGGGTTGCCTCCTCCGCGGTCATGGAGCGAGGTTAGCGGCTGTGCCAGCCTCCCATGTTGCCCAGCAGATGATCTGTAATACATATGGTTGTACATTCACTCATCTGCCCAGGACCCAGGAGCCCACCATGAAGCTGTTCCGCCTCGACGCCAGCATCCGTCCGACCGGCTCGGTCACCCGCACCGTCGCCGACACCGCGCAGGACGCGTGGCTGTCCGAGCACCCGGGCGCCACCGTCGTCCGCCGGGACATCGGCGCCCACCCGCTGCTGACCACGTCCTGGATCAGCGCGTTCACCGCCGGGATGACGCCGGCCGACGCGCGTACGCCGGAGCAGGCCGAGGCCGTCGCCCTCGTCGCCGGTCTGGTCGACGAGCTCGTGGACGCCGACGCGTACCTCTTCGCGGTGCCGCTCTACAACTTCGGCGTGCCGCAGCACTTCAAGGGCTGGGTCGACCTCGTGCTGACCGACTCGCGGGTCCCGTCCGGCGGACCGTCACCGGTCGCCGGCCGCCCGGCCGTCCTGGTACTCGCCCGCGGCGGCGGGTACGGGGCCGGCACGCCGCGCGAGGGCTGGGACCACGCCTCGCCGTACATCAAGCGCATCCTGGGTGACGTGCTCCAGCTCGACCTGCACGTGGCGGAGGCCGAGCTGACCCTGGCCCCGGTCGTCCCGGCCATGGAATCGCTCGTCCCGCTGTACGAGCAGTCGCTGGCGGCCGCGCACCTCACCGCCGCGGGCCACGGCCGCGAGGTCGCCCGCCTCCTGCGCGGTCAGGCCGCCTGACCGCGAGTCAGCTCTTTGCGCGGACGTGGTCGCCGATCGCCGGGATGACTGTCTCGCCGTACGCCTCGAGGGTCGCCGCCTTGCCGTCGTGCTGCAGGTAGACCGCGAACTGGTCGACGCCGAGCGCGGCGAGCTCGGTCAGCCGGGCGATGTGGTCGGCCGGCGTGCCGAGGATGCAGAAGCGGTCGACGATGTCGTCGGGGACGAACGCCGTGTGCTCGTTCCCGGCGCGACCGTGCTCGTTGTAGTCGTAACCGGTACGGCCGGCGATGTAGTCGGTGAGCGCCTTCGGCACCGGCGAGCCGCCGGAGCCCTCGCCGTCGCCGTACCGCGAGACCAGGTCGGCGACGTGGTTGCCGACCATGCCGCCGAACCACCGGCACTGGTCCCGCATGTGCGCCATGTCGTCCCCGATGTACGCCGGCGCAGCCACGCAGATCTTGATCGACGCAGGGTCGCGGCCGGCCGCCTCGGCGGCAGCACGCACCGCACCGATCGTCCAGGCCGCGACGTCCGGGTCGGCCAGCTGCAGGATGAACCCGTCGCCGACCTCGCCGGCCAGCGCCAGCGCCTTCGGCCCGTACGCGGCGACCCAGCACTCGAGCCGGGAGTCGGCCCCCCACGGGAACCGCAGCGTCGAGCCCTGGTGCTCGACAGCGCGCCCGTTGGCCAGCTCGCGAATGACGTGGATGGACTCGCGCAGGGTGGCCAGCGTCGTGGGCTTGCCGTTCAGCACGCGTACCGCCGAGTCGCCCCGCCCGATGCCGCAGACCGTGCGGTTGCCGAACATCTCGTTGAGGGTCGCGAAGAGCGACGCCGTCACGGTCCAGTCCCGGGTCGCCGGGTTGGTGACCATCGGCCCGACGGTGATCTTGCGGGTGGCTGCCAGGATCTGGCTGTAGATGACGAACGGCTCCTCCCACAGCAGGTGCGAGTCGAACGTCCACACGTGCGAGAAGCCCAGCGTCTCCGCGGTCCGCGCCAGCTCGACCACCCGGGAGGCCGGTGGGTTGCACTGCAGGACGACTCCGATATCCACGCCGGCTCCCTAGACCAGGTACTGCGAGAGGCCGCGGCGCAGGTACTGGCCATGACCCTTGCGGCCGAGGTACTCGCCGCCGTCGATGACCACCGTCCCGCGCGACAGCACGGTGTCCACGTGGCCGTCGATCTCGTACCCCTCCCAGGCGGAGTGGTCCATGTTCATGTGGTGCGTCTTCTCGAAGCCGATGCTTGTGTGCCCGGCCGGGTCGTACACCACGATGTCAGCGTCGGACCCCGGCGCGATGATGCCCTTGCGGGGGTAGAGGCCGAACATCCGGGCCGGTGTCGTGGCGCAGAGCTCGACCCAGCGGGCGAGGGTGATCCGCCCGTCGACGACCCCTTGGTAGATCAGGTCCATCCGGTGCTCGACCGAGCCGATCCCGTTGGGGATCTTGGAGAAGTCGCCGAGCCCGAGCTCCTTCTGCTCCTTGAAGCAGAAGGGGCAGTGGTCGGTGCTGACGACCGAGAGGTCGTTGGTCCGCAGGTACTTCCAGAGCTCGTCCTGGTGCCCTTCCGCGCGGGAGCGCAGAGGCGTGGAGCAGACCCACTTCGCGCCCTCGAAGCCCGGCGCACCCAGCTGCTCCTCGAGCGAGAGGTAGAGGTACTGCGGGCAGGTCTCGCCGAAGACGTTCTGCCCGGCGTCCCTGGCCTGCGCCAGCGTCGCCACGGCCTGCTTCGCCGACATGTGCACGATGTACAGCGGCGCACCGGTCAGGCCGGCGAGCTGGATCGCCCGGTGGCTCGCCTCAGCCTCGGTCTCCCAGGGGCGGGTGAGCCCGTGATGGATCGGTGCGGTCTCGCCGCGGGCCAGCGCCTGCTTGACCAGGACGTCGATCGCCGTGCCGTTCTCGGCGTGCATCATGATCATCGCGCCGTTACCGGCCGCGGTCTGCATGGCTCGCACGATCTGACCGTCGTCGCTGTAGAACACCCCGGGGTACGCCATGAACAGCTTGAAGCTCGTGATGCCTTCGGCGACCAGCTCGTCCATCGCCTTGAGCGACTCGTCGTCGACGCCGCCGACGATCTGGTGGAACGCGTAGTCGATCGCGCACTGCCCGTCCGCCTTGGCGTGCCAGGCCGCGAGCCCGTCCTGCACCCGCTCGCCGTACCTCTGCACGGCGAAGTCGACGATGGTCGTCGTCCCGCCCCATGCGGCCGCCCGGGTGCCGGTCTCGAAGGTGTCGGACGCGAACGTCCCGCCGAAGGGCAGCTCCATGTGGGTGTGGCAGTCGACGCCGCCGGGGATCACGTACTTGCCGGTGGCGTCGATGACCCGGTCGGCGGTGGCAGCGAGGTCCGCGCCGAGAGCGGTCGACCCCGGCTCGACCAGCGCCGCGATCGTCTCGCCGTCCACGAGCACGTCAGCCCGGGTGGCCCCGGTAGGCCCGACGACGGTCCCGCCGCGCACGAGGATGGTCACGGCATCCCCGTCCGGGTGTACGACTCGGGTCGGCGGTCGCGGTAGAACTGCCAGTCGTTGCGCACGGCGCGGATCTCGTCGAGGTCGATGTCCCTCAGGACGACCTCGTCCTTGTCCGGCGAGGCGATGTCGCCCACGTAGTTCCCGCGTGGGTCCACGACGTAGCTGGAGCCGTAGAACGCCGGCGCGTCCGGCCCGAACTCCGACGTCTCGTGGCCGACCCGGTTGACCGCCGCGATGAAGTACTGGTTGGCCGCCGCGGCCGCCGGCTGCTCGATCTCCCAGAGCCGGTTGGACAGCCCCGGCTTGGTGGCGGAGGGGTTGAAGACGATCTGCGCGCCGTTCAGGCCCAGCTCGCGCCAGCCCTCCGGGAAGTGCCGGTCGTAGCAGATGTACACGCCGACGCGGCCGACCGCGGTGTCGAAGACCGGATACCCGAGATTGCCCGGCCGGAAGTAGAACTTCTCCCAGAACTGGGGCAGGTGCGGGATGTGGTGCTTGCGGTACTTGCCGAGCAGCCTGCCGTCGGCGTCGACGACGGCTGCGGTGTTGTAGTACTCGCCCTCGTTCTCGACCTCGTACACCGGGAGCACCATCACCACCCCGAGCTCGCGGGCGATCGCCTGGAACCGCTCGACGGTCGGTCCGGGCACCGACTCGACGTACTCGTAGTACTTCTGGTCCTGCACCGCACCGAAGTACGGGCCGTAGAAGAGCTCCTGGAAGCAGATGACCGTGGCTCCCTGGGCAGCCGCGTCGCGCGCGAAGCCCTCGTGCGCCGCGATCATCGACTCCTTGTCGCCGGTCCAGCCGGCCTGCACCAGCGCTGCGCGCACCACACTCATGCGGACGTCTCCTCACGGTCGCGGCGATCCGGGGCACCTGTCTAGCACGAAGCCCCTACCTGGTCAGAGGTTCGGCTCATCTTTGGTAGCCGTTCGGTCAACCGGCTTTGGCGGTGGCGCGGCGCCAACGTACGGTGATCTTGGGCGACATGGAGCACGTGTGCTCAGACCAGGACGATCGATACCACCAGGGGACAGCTGTGCGCCATCACCGGAGAACGTCCGCGCTTCTCACCGCCGTCGTCGGCGCCGCTGCCGTGCTCCTGAGCACCGGCCCGGTGGCCCACGCGAGCGCACCGGCCGGACTCCCGGTGATCTCCGACGGAGCGGTCCTGGCGTTCGCCCAGATGGGCAACGAGATCGTGGTGGGCGGCACCTTCACCACCCTCAAGCTTCCCGGCGGCACGACGGTCGTGCAGCCGCGGCTGTTCGCGTACGACCTCACGACCGGCACCTTCGACGCGGCCTTCCGCCCTGCCGTCGACGGCGAGGTCGACGCCCTGGTCGCCAACACCGACGGCAGCGGGGTCTACGTCGGCGGCCAGTTCAAGAACGTCGACGGCGTCACGGCGGCGCACATGGTGCACCTGTTCGCGGACGGCACCCTCGACACCGGCTTCAACGCGACCGCCAACGGGCCGGTGCAGTCGCTCGCCCTGCTGAACAACCGGCTCTTCGTCGGCGGCCAGTTCACCGCCATCGCTGCGACAGCTCGCGGCGACCTCGCCGAGCTCGACGCCACCACCGGCATCCCGGCGGCCGGCTTCAACCTCCCGCTGTCCGGCCCGGTGGGCAACGGCGGCTACATGGGCGTGCACGCCCTCGAGGTCTCGCCGGACGGCACCCGGCTGCTCGTCGCTCACACGGCGCAGTTCATCGGCGGCCTGGAGCGCTTCGGCGTGGCGATCATCGACATCGACACCCCGACAGCCACCGTCGACCCCTGGTACACCACGTTCTGGAAGGACAACCTCCCGAACTCGGGCGGGACCGTCCGGGTCACCGGGGCTGCCTGGGGTCCGGACGGCACCTGGTTCGTCACCTCGAACACCGGCGGAGACAAGCCGCCGGCCAACGACTCCGTCCAGCGCTTCGACGTCAACGTCCCGCTGCCCGCCGCGGTCACCTGGGTGAACCGGCAGTTCGACTCCTCGTACTCGATCACCACCGACTCGAACGGCACCGTGTACGTCGGCGGCCACTTCCGCTACACCGACGCCGCCGGCTCAGACCAGCCGTACCCGGGCGACCCGAACACGAACTACGGCTGGGGCCCCGCCGGTGGCGCGCGGGTGCTCGGCTCCCAGGTCGTCTACCGATACCACGTGGACGCGCTCGACCCAGCGACCGGCCGGGCCGTGAACTGGTACTCCAGCGCTGACGGCCAGCACGGCGTCACGGCCCTGCTCGTCGCCGGCAACCAGCTGCTGATCGGCGACGACGGGCAGCACGTCGACGGCGCGGCGACCGGCCGCAGCGGCATGGCCTCGCTCTACTCGACGACGTACGACACCACGGTGCCGCACAGCGTCGTGACCTCGCCGGTGCTGGGTGCGAACCTCAATGTCGGGGCGATCCCGATCGCCGGCACCTCGACCTCGCCGACCGGCGTCAAGAAGGTCCAGATCGAGATCAAGGATGCCGTCGCCGGGACCTGGCTGCAGGCCGACGGCGTGACCTGGGGGCCGTTCTACGCGTACACCGCCACGCTCGCGTCGCCAGGCGCGACGAGCACCGCCTGGTCGCTCTCGTCGATCAACCTCCCCAAGGCCGGCAGCTTCACCATGCTCGTCCAGACGACGGACAAGAGCGGGACCAAGGAGCCGGTCAAGGCGCAGGTGCCGTTCTTCACCAACGACCCGACCGACCCCGGGCCCAAGGTCGGGTGGACGTACCCGGCCAACAACGAGCAGGACTTCACGTCCAACACGATCACCGTGTCCGGCACGACCTCGTCGCCGTTCGGCGTCGCCGGCGTGCAGCTCAGCTTCTACAACACCGACCTGGCCGGATACCTGAACACCGACTGGTCGGTGGGCGACTTCACCGCGTTCTCGGCAGTCCTGGCCTCGCCGGGCTCGACCTCGACCACCTGGTCGTTGACCGTGCAGCTCCCGGACGGGAACTGGACCGCGATGGCCACCGGCATCGACAGCGCCGGCGGGGCCGACCCGCGCGGCTTCGGCCAGAAGTTCCTGATGGCACCCAGCAGCCCCACCCCGGTCGTGGTCATGACCTCACCCGTGGCCAAGCAGCTCGTGGCTCCGACCTTCACTGTCACCGGTACGGCGAGCTCGCTGGCCGGCGTCGCGAAGGTCCTCGTCCGGGTCGCCGACAACCGGTTCGCGCTCGGCCCGCAGATCGCTGGAACGTTCGGCCCGGCAGCGTGGCGGCCCGCCACGCTGCTGTCGCCGGGCGCCACCACCACGACCTGGAGCATCGACGTCCCGAGCCTGCCGTACGGCGCGTACTCAGTGTCCGCCGAGGCGATCGACTCGATCGGGATCGTGACCCCGGCGGCCGCCCGACCGGCCGCGCTGGTCGACCAGTGGCCGGCCGGTGCGACCGCGGAGCCGGTGACCAACCTGACCACTCCCGCCTCGACGACGTTCAGCTCGCTGGCGACCTCGTTCGCGGGCAACGCCAGCTATGCGCCGGGCGTCGCCGCGGTGCAGCTCGTCGTGCAGAACACCGCGCAGGGCTGGTACTTGCAGCCGGACGGCAGCACGGGCTCGCTGCCCGGCTACCTGCCCACGACGCTGGCCAGCCCGGGAGGCGCGAGCACGGGGTGGACGGCCAACGTCACCCTGCCCGCCAACGGCTCCTACCAGGTGGACGCGATCGCGGTCGGCAGCGACGGCAATGTCGACTCCTCGGCGACCGGCTCGCGGACGACGTACAAGATCTTCCCGGGTGACGCGACTCCGACCACCCAGCTCAACAACCCGCTGGCCGGCGCGATCATCAAGGGCACCGGTGGCGTGCTGACGATCGGCGGCCGGGCGTTCGACGACAACTCGATCAGTGCTGTCCAGCTGCTCATCGCCAACTCGGGGAGCACGGTGGGCATCACCGCCACCGGCACCGTCGGCAAGCCCGCCTGGGTCAACGCCTTCGTGACCAACCCGCTGGGTGGGCTGTCGACCAACTGGAACTACTCGACGGTGGCGCTGCCCGCGGGGACGTACAAGATCAGCGCGCGGGCTACGGACAACGTCGGGCA
>JANYIP010000092.1 GCA_025361995.1 Streptomycetales bacterium
GAACGCCTGGGCCCGGGTGGTCGTGGCGGCGATCGTCTCCACCAGCAGCTGCAGACCGGCGCCACCACGCATGACTACCTTCCGCCCGAGCAGGTCCAGCCCTTGGATCCCGTGCGTGCCTTCGTGGATCAGGTTGAGCCGGTTGTCCCGGTAGAACTGCTCGACCGGGTAGTCGCGGGTGTACCCGTACCCTCCGAGCACCTGGATCGCCAGGTTGTTGGCCTCCAGGCACCACTGGGACGGCCAGCTCTTGGCGATCGGCGTCAGCACGTCGAGCAGCAGTGTCGACCGGGCACGCGCGTGCTCGTCGTCCGCGGTCGCCTCGTCGTCGAGCAGCAGCCCGCAGTAGAGGTTCAGGGCCAGCGCGCCCTCGACGTACGCCTTCTGGGCAAGCAGCATGCGCCGGACATCGGTGTGCTCGATGATCGGGATCTGCGGCGTCGTGGGATCCTTCGATCCAGCGGGGCGCCCCTGGGCGCGGCCCTTGGCGTAGTCCAGCGCATGCAGGTATCCGGTGTAGCCCAGGCAGGTCGCTCCGAGTCCGACACCGACCCTGGCCTCGTTCATCATGTGGAACATGTACGTCAGGCCAAGGTTCGGCTCGCCGATGAGGAAGCCCACTGCCCCCGGCTGACCACCCGGCTCGTACGCTCCCTCACCGAAGTTGAGGGCCGCGTTGACGGTGCCACGGAACCCCATCTTGTGGTTGAGGCCGGCCAGGGCGACGTCATTGCGCTCGCCGGTCTCGACGATGAACTTCGGCACGATGAAGAGTGAGAGGCCCTTAACCCCTGGGGGCCCGCCCGCGATCTTCGCCAGGACGAGATGGACGATGTTCTCGGCGAGCTCGTGGTCACCGCCGGAGATCCACATCTTGTTGCCGAACAACCGAAAGCTGCCGTCGTCGTCGAGCACCGCCCGCGTCATCACGTCGGACAGGCTCGATCCCGCCTGTGGTTCGGACAAGCACATGGTGCCGAAGAAGCGCCCCTCGACCATGGGCTGGACGTACGCCTGTCTCTGCTGCTCCGACCCGTGAGCGAGCAGCAGGTTCAGGTTGGCGAGAGTGAGGAAGGGGTACGCACTCGTGCTGATGTTGGCGGCCTGGAACCAACAGGCCACCGCATGGGCCACAGTCGCCGGGAGCTGCATGCCGCCCAAGTCTTCGTCCAGCGTGGCACCGAGGAATCCAGCGGCGCTGAAAGCCTTCAGCGCTGCCCCGATCTCCGGGATCAGGGTCACCTGATGGCCGTTGAACGTGGGCTCGTTCTGGTCGCTGGTGCGGTTGTGCGGCGCGAAGTGGTCGGTGGCCACCCGTTCTGCGAGCTCAAGGACGGCGTCGAAGGTCTCCCGCGAGTGCTCGGCGAAGCGTGGCCGCTTCGTCAGTCCCTCGACGTCGAGCCACTCGAAGAGCAGGAAGTCTAGATCTCGCCGGCTCAGCAGCAGGCTCGACTCCATCAGGGAACCAGGAGAGCGACGGCCTCGGCGACGCACACCGGCTTCTTGGCACCGTCGCACTCGACGGTGAGCCTGACGACGGCTTGCGCCCCGTCGGGGCCGCGCTTCAGCTCGACGAGCTCCGCGCCGGCCCGCAGCCGCGAACCCACCGGGGCCGGTGCCGGGAAACGGGTCCGATTCAGTCCATAGTTGATCATCATCGAGAGCCCGTGAACCTCGTAGACCTCAGCGATCAGCGCTGCCCCCAGCGCCAGCGTGAGGAATCCGTGCGCGATCGTGCCACCGAACGGCCCGGCCGCGGCCCTGGCCGCGTCCGTGTGGATCCACTGGTGGTCGCCGGTCGCGTCGGCGAAGCGGTCGACCTGCTCCTGGCTGACGACATGCCACTGGCTGTACCCCAAGTGTGATCCGGTCGCTGTCGCGAAGTCGTCGATCCCGTCGAAGATGCGCACCGTCAGAGTCGCTCGAAGATCATGGCCATCCCCTGACCACCGCCCACGCACATCGTCTCGAGCCCGAACTGCTTGTCCCGCACCCGCAGCGAGTGGATCAAGGTGGTCGCGATGCGGGCGCCGGTCATGCCGAAGGGGTGGCCGAGCGCGATGCCTCCGCCGTTGACGTTCAGCCGGTCGGTGTCGATCCCGAGCTGGCGCGCCGACGGGATCACCTGGGCGGCAAAGGCTTCGTTCATCTCGACCAGGTCGATGTCCCCCATGCTCAGACCCGCCCGGTCCAGCGCACGTCGCGATGCTTCGACCGGCCCGAGGCCCATGATCTCGGGGCTCAGCCCGCTGACCCCGGTAGCGACGATGCGCGCTAGCGGGGTCAGCTCGAGCTGGTCCGCTCGTTGCCGACTCATCACCACCAAGGCCGCTGCGCCGTCGTTGAGGGGACAGGCGTTCCCCGCCGTCACTGTGCCGTCAGGCCGGAACACGGGCTTGAGTGCGGCCAGCTGGTCGATGCTCGCGCCCCGGCGCGGGCCGTCGTCGGCGTCGACCACACGGCCGTCGGGCAGGACCACGGGGGTGATCTCGTCGGCCCAGAACCCGCTGTCGATCGCGGCTTCGGCCAGGTTGTGGCTGCGTACGGCGAACTCGTCCTGCTCGAGGCGGGTGATGCCGGTGTGCTGGGCGACGTTCTCCGCGGTCTGACCCATGGAGATGTACACGTCGGGCAGGTCACCGGCGGCGCGTGGGTCGGACCACTCCACGCCGTCGGCCGCGAGCTTCTCGTTCCGTGCTCTGGCATCGTCGAACGAGACGTTCATGGTCTCCGGCGGGTCGGCCAGGCCGTTGGCAAACCTGCTGACCGTCTCCACCCCGGCCGAGATGAAGACGTCGCCCTCGCCGGCCCTGATGGCATGGAAGGCCATCCGGGTGGACTGCAGGCTGGACGAGCAATAGCGGTTCACGGTCGTGCCGGGCACGTCGTCCAGGCCCAGCATCACGGCGAGCACGCGGCCGATGTTGTGGCCGGATTCCGCGGCCGGCTGGGCGCAGCCGACGATAAGGTCGTCGATCGTGTGCGGGTCCAGCTGCGGGACCTGCGCGAGGACGGCCTGGATGACCTGGGCCGCGAGGTCGTCAGGTCGGAGGTCCTTCAGGGATCCCTTGACCGCGCGCCCGATGGGGGATCGGGCGGTGGCAACGATGACTGCGTCCTGCATGGCTGGTGATCTCCCCAAGGTGTCGGGACGGGTGGACAGCTAGGCCGAGGAAACGACTCGTGCCGGGGTCGCGAGCGACTGCCCGCCACCGTCGACGCACAGCCGCTGACCAGTGACGTACGAAGCCGCATCGGACACGAAGAACAGCACGGCCGCGGCCACGTCCTGTGGCTGACACATCCGGCCGAAGGGCATCTGGGCATCCAGCTCGCGCATGTCGCGCACGCCCGTCGTCGCGGTCATCAGACGCCGGCCCAAGTCCGTCTCGACGACGCCCGGGGCCACGATGTTCACGCGGATCCCGTAGTCGCGGACCTCTTTGGCCAACGTCATGGCCAGCGCCTCCTGAGCGGCCTTGGCCATGTTGTAGGGGGCGCCACCGGCGTTCATGAGGTCGGTCGCGATCGACGAGATGAAGACGATGTCGCCGTCGCCACGGCTGCGCATCGATGCAAGCACGAGCCGGCACAGGTGATGCGCGCCGACGGCGTGCACCGCGATGAGCCGCTCGGTCTCGGTCGGGTCGGTGTCGTCGACGGGACGCCCACGGCTGGCCACACCGGCGTTGTTCACCAGGACGCTGATCGGGCCCAGGGCAGCCTGGACGGCTGCGACCATCGACGCATCCTCCTCGGCTGACTCGACGCTTGCCGCGAAGGCGGCTGCCGTGCCCCCGAGCGCGGTGATCTGCGCGACGGTCTCGTCCGCAGCCTGCCGGTCGCGCGCGTAGTTCACGGCGACGAGGGCGCCATCGGCTGCCAGCGCCAGGCTGATCGCTCGCCCGATCCCGCGTCCACCGCCGGTCACCAACGCCACCCTGCCAGTCAGCTGGGTCATGGCTGCAAACATAAGTGATATTGACGTCGGGGTCAATTAGTTGCACACTGCCGCCCAGCCCCCGAGTGCGACGGGGCTGCGGATCGCTGTTTCCGCCCCATGTTCAGTCCCGACCGGAGGAGAACGCTCAATGACGAGGCAACGACTCATCCACCCTTGGCGAAACGGTGCGGCGGTGACCGCCGGTGCACTGGCCGGCCTCGTCCTGATCGCGGGATGCAGCAGCAGCAGCACACCAGCGTCGACGACGAGCGCGCCCGCCTCGGCGACCCCCTCCACCAGCGCCACCGTGGACCCGGCCGTTGCCACGGCCCAGGCGTTCCTTTCCAAGTACCTGACCGCCCCGACCGGTCTGCCGGTCACCGATCCGCTGCCGGCGAAGCCGACGCCCGGCAAGACCATCGTGTATCTGGCCTGCGAGGTGCCGCAGTGCGTCCAGCTGGGCGACGGCGTGACGGCAGCGGCCAAGTCCGTTGGGTGGCAGAGCAAGATCCTGACCTGGAAGAGCTCGGACCCCGCGACGCTGGTGGCCGCGATGCAGCAGGCGCTGGAGCTGAAGCCGGCTCCCGCGTACGTGGTGTTCTCCGGCCTGCCGCCAGTCGTCTGGTCGAGCAAGGTGCCGGCGTTCAAGGCAGCTGGCATCAAGCTGATCGCCGCATCGCTCGGCCCGGCGACGCTCGGCGACACCGTCATCGCCAACCTGCTCGACGACGGTGACGCCAAGCTGCAAGGCAAGATCCTCGCGGACTGGGTGATCGCCGACTCGGGCGGCAAGGCGAAGGTGCTCCAGCAGGACTTCCCCGACTTCCCGACCATCGCCGGTGTCGGCACCGGGATCCGTGACGAGATCGCGGCCACCTGCCCGGGGTGCACCGTGACCAAGCTCGACGTCACCGGCGCGCAGCTCGCCAGCGGAGGCGTGACTCCGGCCATCATCTCAGCTCTGCAGCGTGATCCGTCGATCGACTACTTGGCCGCGTCGGACATCGCGCTGGCCCCGGGGCTGCCCGCCGCACTGAAGGCGGCCGGACTCGACAAGGTGAAGATCGTCGGCGGGGCCGCAGACCCAACCACCGAGCAGACCCTGCGCGACGGCACGGGCAGCGCGTTCATGGCCAACGACCTCGGGTACGTCGGGTGGCTGGCCGTGGACGTGGCTCTTCGCGACGCTGCTGGAGTGACTTTCGCACCCAACGGTGGAGGCATGCCGCAGGAGCTCCTCACCAAGGACACCGTCGGCCCAGCCGGCGCAGTGACCGACTTCCCCGTTGGCTACCAGGACTCGTTCAAGAAGTTGTGGCTGGTGGGATGACACCCACCGGTCTGGCGCCGGCGCTGAAGGTCAGTGGACTGAGCAAGACGTTCGGCAGTGCGCGGGCTCTCACCGAGGTCTCGCTCGCCATCCCTGCGGGCCAGCTGCACGCGCTCGTCGGGGAGAACGGCTCGGGAAAGTCCACGCTGATCAAGATCCTCTCCGGCTACCACCATGGTGACCCCGGGTCCGAGCTGGAGATCGGCGGCCTGCCTCTGGCCGCCGGTTCTCCGGCCGCGGCGTACGCGTTGGGGTGCCGGTTCGTGCACCAGGACCTGGGTCTCGTCGACACGCTCTCCGTCGCCGACAACCTGAGCCTGTCGGCGGGATACCCGTCGCGACTGGGCAC
>JANYIP010000103.1 GCA_025361995.1 Streptomycetales bacterium
CGCTGGCGCCGAGGCCGTTGGACGCGTCGAGGATCTCGTTCATCAGGCGCTCGGTCATCGTCTTCTCACGACGCGACCGCGAGTACGCCGTCAGCCAGCGAAGCGCGAGCGTGGTGCTCCGGCCTGGCTTGACCTCGACGGGCACCTGGTACGTCGCGCCACCGACGCGGCGGCTCTTGACCTCGAGCGTCGGCTTGACGTTGTCCAGCGCGCGCTTGAGCGTCACGACCGGGTCGGAGCTCGTCTTGTCGCGGCAGCCCTCGAGGGCGCCGTAGACGATGCGCTCTGCGGTCGACTTCTTGCCGTCCACCAGGACCTTGTTGACCAGGGCGGTGACCAGCGGGCTGTTGTAGACCGGGTCGATGACGACCGGGTGCTTGGGGGCTGGGCCCTTGCGGGGCATTAGCTCTTCTCCTTCTTGGCGCCGTAGCGGCTGCGCGCCTGCTTACGGTTCTTGACGCCCTGGGTGTCGAGCGCCCCACGAATGATCTTGTAGCGGACACCGGGGAGGTCCTTCACACGGCCGCCGCGGACGAGCACGATCGAGTGCTCCTGCAGGTTGTGACCGACGCCGGGGATGTACGCCGTGACCTCGATGCCGCTGGTGAGGCGCACCCGAGCGACCTTGCGCAGGGCAGAGTTCGGCTTCTTGGGCGTGGTCGTGTAGACGCGGGTGCAGACGCCGCGACGCTGGGGGCTCCCCTTGAGCGCCGGAGTCTTGGTCTTCGAGACCTTGTCCTCCCGGCCCTTGCGGACCAGCTGCTGAATCGTGGGCACTACGTCTCCGTAACCGTTCGAATTTCGCTTGTCTTGCCTGAGGGTGGTCTTGCGGCCCGCCCCACGGGGTCGGGCGTGTCGCACAGGTGCGGACTGGGACGCGCGCAATCCGCAAAAGATGGCCCGGGCATCACCCAGGCACAAGGGGAGAGCGTACCCAGGCGCTGCGACGAGGTCAAAAGCAAACCCCGCCGCAGCGCATGGGCCAGTCCTAGGCCCGGAAGTCGAAGTCGAAGTCCTCGAGCGGGATCGCGGCGCCTGAACCGGTCCCGAAGGCGGAGTAGTCGACGTCGTCGTAGGCGGCCATCGAGTACATGGCCGACTTCGCTTCCTCGGTGGGCTCGACCCGGACGTTGCGGTAGCGGGCCAGGCCCGTACCCGCCGGGATGAGCTTGCCGATGATCACGTTCTCCTTGAGGCCGAACAGCGGGTCCGACTTGGCGTGGATCGCCGCGTCGGTGAGCACCCGGGTGGTCTCTTGGAAGGAGGCCGCCGACAGCCACGACTCGGTCGCGAGCGAGGCCTTGGTGATCCCCATGAGCTCGGGTCGCCCGGAGGCGGGTGCGCCGCCCTCGGACACGATCCGCCGGTTGTCGTCCTCGAAGCGCGTCCGCTCGACCAGCTCGCCCGGGAGCATCTCGGAGTCAGCCGACTCGATGATGGTCACCCGCTTGAGCATCTGCCGGACGATGACCTCGATGTGCTTGTCGTGGATCGACACGCCTTGGCTGCGGTAGACCTCCTGCACCTGGTCGGTGAGGTACCGCTGGACGGCGCGCGGACCGAGGATCCGGAGCACCTGCTTGGGGTCGACCGCGCCGGCGACGAGCTGCTGCCCGACCGCCACGGTGTCACCGTCGGCCACGAGGAGCCGGAGCCGGCGGGAGACCGCGTACGCGAGCTCCTCGCTGCCGTCGTCCGGGACCACGACGAGCTTGCGCAGCTTGTCGCTGTCCTCGATCCGGATCCGGCCGGCCGCCTCGCTGATCGGGGCGACACCCTTGGGGGTACGCGCCTCGAAGAGCTCGACCACCCGGGGCAGGCCGTGCGTGATGTCCTCGCCGGCGACGCCGCCGGTGTGGAACGTACGCATCGTCAGCTGGGTGCCGGGCTCGCCGATCGACTGGGCCGCGATGATGCCGACGGCCTCGCCGACGTCCACGAGCTTGCCGGTCGCGAGCGAGCGCCCGTAGCACAGGGCACAGGTCCCGACCTTGCTCTCGCAGGTCAGCACGCTGCGGACCTTGGCGTCCTCGACCCCGGCCGCGACCATCGCGTCGACGACGATCATGGTCACGTCCGAGCCGGCCGCGGCGACGACCACGCCGCCCGCCACCGCATCGGCTGCGAGCGTGCGCGCGTAGACGCTGGCCTCGACCTCGTCGTGCGCCCGGGACCCGCCGGTGGCCGTCTTGACCGTCACCGGGAAGACGAGGCCACGGTCGGTGCCGCAGTCGTCCTCACGGATGATCACGTCCTGCGAGACGTCGACCAGGCGCCGGGTCAGGTACCCGGAGTCGGCCGTACGCAGGGCAGTGTCGGCCAGGCCCTTGCGGGCGCCGTGCGTGGAGATGAAGTACTCCAGCACGGACAGACCCTCGCGGAAGTTGGCCTTGATCGGGCGCGGGATGATCTCGCCCTTCGGGTTGGCCACCAGACCACGCATACCGGCGATCTGCCGGACCTGCATCATGTTCCCGCGGGCGCCGGAGTGGACCATCATCCAGACCGGGTTCGTCTTCGGGAAGTTGGCCTCCATCGCCTCGGCGACCTCGTTCGTGGCACGGGTCCAGATCTCGATGAGCTCCTGACGGCGCTCGTCGTCGGTGATCAGGCCCTTCTCGTACTGGCCCTGCACCTTCTCGGCCTTGGCCTCGTACTGCTCGAGGATCGCGTTCTTGCCGGGCGGGGTGACGACGTCGCCGATGGAGATGGTGACCCCGGCCCTGGTCGCCCAGTGGAAGCCCTTCTCCTTGAGCGCGTCGAGCGTCGCGGCGACCTGAACCTTCGGGTAGCGCTCGGCCAGGTCGTTGACGATCGCCGAGAGCTGCTTCTTGGCCACCTCGTAGTCGACGAACGGGTAGTCCTCGGGCAGGGCCTCGTTGAACAGGGCCCGGCCCAGCGTCGTGGTCAGGAGGATCGGCGTGCCGGCCTCCCAGCCCTCCGGCGGTGTCCAGCCGTTGGGCGGGACCACGTCGTCGAACCGGATCTTGACCGTCGACTGCAGGTCGAGCTCGCGGGCGTCGTACGCCTGGACCGCCTCGGAGATCGACGAGAACGCGCGGCCCTCGCCGAGCGCCCCGTCGTTCTGGATGGTCAGGTAATAGAGGCCGATGACCATGTCCTGCGTCGGCGAGGTGACCGGACGGCCGTTCGCCGGCGACAGGATGTTGTTCGTCGACAGCATCAGGATCCGAGCCTCGGCCTGCGCCTCGGCGGACAGCGGCAGGTGGACCGCCATCTGGTCGCCGTCGAAGTCGGCGTTGAAGGCCGTGCAGACCAGCGGGTGGATCTGGATGGCCTTGCCCTCGACCAGCTGAGGCTCGAAGGCCTGGATGCCGAGCCGGTGCAGGGTCGGCGCGCGGTTGAGCATCACCGGGTGCTCGGTGATGACCTCCTCGAGCACGTCCCAGACGGAGGGGATCATCGAGTCGACCATCTTCTTGGCCGCCTTGATGTTCTGCACC
>JANYIP010000118.1 GCA_025361995.1 Streptomycetales bacterium
GCTGGACGAGCGACTCGCGGCGGTCCTGGACGAGTTGACCGCGGTGGACCTGGCGGGTGTGCCCGACGCGTTGGACTGGGCCCGCCGGGCCCGGGGCGCGGAGTCGCGCCCGTCGGCGTACCGGCTCGCTGCTTTGGTGGAGGCGGAACGTGCGGGCGCGGCCCGCAAGGTCGGGGCGCTGGGGACGGCGGCGTGGTTGAAGAGCCAGGGCCAGGGTGCGGGGTCGGTCCGGCGGGACGTCGCCCTAGCCGAGGCACTGGCTGATCCGGGGCACGGGCATGGCCCTGGCCCTACGCGACAAAGGCTGCTGCTACCCCGGCTGCGACAGACCACCCTCCTGGTGCGAAGCCCACCACCTCCTGGCCTGGCTCCCCAACGGACCCAGCGACCTCGCGAACCTCGCCCTGGTCTGCGACGCCCACCACGACCTCGCCCACCACGACGACTGGACCCTCCACATCGACCACCACGGCCAACCCACCTGGACCAAACCCCACCAACCCCTACCCCCAGAACCCAAAGAACCCGACCAACCCGACCAACCCGACGACCCCGACGACCCCGACCCGCCCAACTGGTGACGACAGGGCGGATCAGGGGATGTCGGCGACGCGTTCGCGAGCGCAGGCGGTGACAGCGGGGAGGTCGAGCCCGTACGTCGGGCCTGGCGTCGCGGCGTACCTGTCGAGGTGGGCCACGCCGCGCTCGACAAGCCGCGCCGCGCCGACGGCGTTGCCCCGCGCGGCATGAGTCAGGCCGACGCAGATCTGCGCGAGGCCCTGCCAGAGGTCACGTTCGGCGAGCGGACCAGCCTTCCATCGCGCCTCCAGGACTTCGTGGGCCGAGAAGGGTCGGCCGGCCTCGACCAGCTGCCGAGCGGCGGCAACCGTCTCGACGGCTGGCAGCGCACCTTCGGGGACAGGCTCGACGCCGGGCGCCTCATAGGGGAGCGGCCGGCCGAGCGCATCACGCGGACGGGCCTGTCGAGGCCGCCCCGCCTCGTCCCGGTCCCGGTCCCGCTGGATGTCCACAGCCCCTCACTCTGCCAGCCAGGCCCGCCCTCGGCGGCCACCGGCAATGTGTATCTGAGCGACGAGTCCGCGACTCCTGCTGACCGGGCACGAGTCGTACCCGCAGAGCCAACGGAGGTTCACCATGGAGACCACCGCACGCAGGACGAGCCGCTTCGGCTGGATCCCTGACCTGCCCGACGTGCGCGACCACCTGTTCGCTGCACCGATGGCCACGATCGGAGCGCTCCCCGCATCGGTCGACCTGCGCAAGTACTGCCCGGCGACGGTGTACGACCAGGGGCGGATCGGCAGCTGCACGGCCAACGCGATCGCGGGCGCCTTCGAGTTCGACCTGCTCAAGCAGAGCCTCGCCGACTTCATGCCGTCGCGCCTGTTCATCTACTACAACGAGCGCGCCACCGAGGGCCACGTCCACACGGACTCGGGCGCGATGCTCCGCGACGGGATCAAGACGGTCGCCAAGCTCGGCGTCTGCAGCGAGGACGCCTGGCCGTACGACGACACTCCCCCTGCCGTCGACGGCGGACCGTGGCCCAAGGGCGCGCACGCGGGCAAGAAGCCGCCACGCACCTGCTACACCTCGGCCAAGGGCAACGAAGCCCTTGCGTACCAACGGGTGGTGCGCAGCCTGGCCCAGTTCAAGGGGTGCTTGGCCAGCGGGTACCCGTTCGTCTTCGGGTTCACCGTGTACGACAGCTTCGAGACCCAGGAGGTTGCGAGCACGGGCGTCGTACCCATGCCGACGTCGACCGAGAGCGTCCTCGGCGGCCACGCGGTGCTCGCGGTCGGCTACGACGACGCGACGTCACGGTTCCTGGTCCGCAACTCGTGGGGACCGGGCTGGGGCCAAGGTGGCTACTTCACGATGCCGTACGCGTACCTCACGGAGACTGGACTGTCGCAGGACTTCTGGACCATCCGCACGGTGTCCTGACCGGACCCGCACTACGAGACGAGGGTTCCACGGACGACGCTGTTGCCTGAGTGGGCGGGGTTGCCGTTCAGGTTGCAACGAGACATCGACCACCGAGTACTGCCCGAGGTCGAGCGAGGCCGCGATGACGTACGTCCCGGTCTCGCTGGGTCCGAGCACGCCAAGGGCGACCAGCCGGTCGGCGCCGCGGTCGAGGAGCCACACTTCGTAGAACGCGTCAGGGCGTACGTTCAACCCGGACACCCGGACGGTGATCCGGCGCAGCGAGTCCTGGCTGCTGACGACGGCGGTCCCGCTGGCCGACGGTGCTCGCAGCGGGTGCAGGTCCGCGGACGCCACCACCTGCTCGGTCGTCGCGTTCCGGGTGACCAGCCAGGTCGTCGTTCCGCCGACGACCAGGCCGATGACTGCCGCCGCGGCTGCCACCAGCCCCGTCGTGCGCGACCACCGGCGGCGGGCGGGAGCCTGCGACAGACCCAGCTCCGCCGCGATGGCGTTCCACACGCGGTCCGGTGGCGCGACGAGCGCCGGGTCGGGGCGACCTGAACGACCGGTCCGGACAACAGCCGTGAGCGCCTGGAGCTCGCAGGCGCACTCGGAGCAGGTGTCGAGGTGGGCCAGGTCCGCGGGCTCCGCGGAGTCGCCCAGCGCCAGCAGCTCGGGATCACAGTGCGGCACGGTCCACCTCCAACCGGGTACGCAGCCTGGCGAGCGAGCGCCTGATGTGGCTCTTGACCGTACCGAGCGGCAGGCCTGTCGCGTCGGCGATCTGCAGGTGGGTCAGGTCGTCGTAGAACGCGAGTTCCATGATCCGTCGCTGCGGTTCACCCAGCCCCGACAGCTCGTCGGCCAGCAGGAGGCGAGCCGGCCCACCAGGGTGCCTCGCTCGGAGTCGAAGCCGTCGCGGTAGCGCCAGGCTGCGACGAAGACGCACTGGGTCACGTCCTCGGCATCGGTTCCGGAACGCAGCGAGCGGAGCGCGATCGTGTAGACCAGCGACCCCAGCGCCGGTAGGCCTCCGCGAGCGCGTCGGAGTCACCGTCGCGGAACCGGGCACCGACCTCGTAGTCCGTGGCAGCAGACACGCCTTCGACCCTAGGGCTGCGGGGTCGAAGGCGGCCGCCGACGCTGTCGACGACGGCCAGCGCCACAGTCACCACAGCTCCCCAGTCACCACGGCTCAGCCTTTCGTCGCTCGACACCCCCTCTACCCGCGGGCCGCCCGATCCGGATGCAGCCGTACCCAACCGGATCCAGCACAGGTGCATCCAAGAACGCGCGAACCGCCGTAGAGGGGGACAGGTGCGGGAAGCAGCCCGATACCACAGACCACGAAGGAGATACCTCCATGCTCCGGACCCTGAAAGTCCTGGCAGCCGCAGCCGGTGCCACCGCACTGCTCTCGGTTGCCGCGCTCCCGGCCTCCGCCGCGACGACGACCCCCAAGCCCGGCTACACCAAGGTGACAGTGGCGCCGGTCCCGCGTCAGCGGCATCGTCGCCGGCATCGGCCGGGTCGACCTGTTCAAGATCCAGGCGACCGACGCACCCCGCTACGGCGCGGTGAAGCTGGTGTTCACGCAGACGGCGGCCGGCGCTCTGGACGCTGCGTTCGGTACGACAGCCCTGACCGAGGGCTTCCTCTTCGGGCACGCGACACCGCGGCCGTTCGCGGAGATCTAGCCCGACCTCCCGACCACCCGAGCGGACCGCCTCCGCAGCTGCGGAGGCCGGTCCTTCGGCGTTCATGAGGGTTTTCACATCCGCCCCTCATCACGACGTCACCAGCCTCGGCCGACGCTGCTAGCAGTAGCCCGAGCCGAGGAGGCCTTGATGAGCAGCAGAAGCTCGCATCAGCGTTGGTTGGCAGTACTGGCAGCCGGAGGCGTCGCCACCGGCGGCGTCGTCGCACTGACCGGTGCCGCGTCGGCGACGACAACGGTGGCAGCGACCCCGTCGACGACGCAGACCCAGAGCACGTCCACCGTCGAGTCCGGACCAGCGACGGGTACGGCGCTCGCGCCGCTGCTCGCGCAGACGAAGCAGCTCTCCGACGAGATCACCGCAGCACGCAAGCGGCTCGCCGCGCTCGCTGGGAGCACCCCTACGACGTACGTCACGAGTTCGCCAGGCTCCGCCGCCGTCGCCGCTGAGGCCGCCCAGCTGGCTGCCGAGCGGAGCGCACTGAACGCGGAGGCGGCGCAGCTGGTCGCGCAGGAGCGCAGCCTGCAGGCGGAGGCCCGCAAGCTGGCCGCCGAGGCGGCTGCCCTCGCGAAGTCCTCGAAGCCGACGACGCACACCACCACAGGTGCGAGCGGGTCTGCCGGGGGCGACGGCGGGAACGACGGATGACCCGGCGTACGGCGATTGAGGAGCAGACCTCGCAGATCGCCAGCAACCGTGTCCAGGCTTCCCAGGTCATCGCCCGGCGCCGCACCCGGGCGCGCAGGCTGCCACGGGTCGCGGTCGGTCTGTCCGTACTGGCCGGGATCGGGGTGGCGACGGCGTGGGTGGAGCAGCAGCTCCCCGCCGTCGCCTCGACCCAGAAGCCAGCAGCCGTCGACCCCGGCGCCGGGGCCCGCGATGCGGCCGCACAGGCGACGGCGGCGCAGCTGGCCGCGTACGAGACCACCCTGGCCGCACTCACCAAGACGCTCCAGGCGGACAACGCAGCGATCGCGTCCCTCGGGGGCGCGACGGGCACCGCCGGCACGAGCTCGGCGGGACGGTCGGGAACGTCGAAGTCCGTGGGCAGCAGCAGCAACAGCGGCAGCACCCGGTCCGCCTCGATCCCTGGCCTGCCCAAGCTTCCGACGTTCTCAATCCCGAAACCCCCGCCGGTCCAGGCCGTGACGGGGGCCTCCGGGGCGGTGAAGTGAGCGGATGGACGGGACCCAGGTTCTGGACGGAGACGTCGAGACCGCCCAGGTGCTGGCCAGGACTCGTGCGATGGCCACCGACGTCTCGGTCCGGGTGGTCATGCGCGGACGGGCCGTAGCAGACAGCCGGGCGGTGACTGCTGCGCATGCCGCCCTCGGCGCCGCGGTCGCGGTGTTCGCCGAGGTCGAGAAGGAGTGCACCCGCTTCGACCCGACCAGCTCGCTGATGCGTGCCAACGCCAACCCCAGCGGCTGGGTCCGTGTCCCACCGACGTGCTACCTGAGCCTGGTCGAGGCCTGGGCGGCCTACCGCAGGACGGGCGGCCTCTTCGACCCGCGCGTCCTGCGCGAGCTGCTCGAGCTCGGCTACGACCGGAGTCTGCCCTTCGCGGCCGGCGAGGTCCGGATCGAGCGGGCGACGCCGGACCCCCGCGCGCCGCGGGCGCCATGGACCCCCGGATTCCGGCCGCTCACCGACGAGGTCCACCTGGACGAGCCGGTCGACCTCGGCGGCATCGGCAAGGGCCTGGCCGTCCGGTGGTGCCGGGACCGGTTGTGGACGGCGTGCGACGACTTCCTGGTCGAGGCGGGCGGTGACTGCTACTGCGCAGGCCGTGGGCCGGGCAACGAGGCGTGGAGCGTCGGCGTGGAGGATCCGCTCGGCGGAGACAGCCTGGCGGTGCTGGCCGTGTCGGACCGCGCGTGCACCACGTCGTCGATCCGGCTGCGTCGGTGGCAGGTCGGAGGACGGCCGGTGCACCACCTGATCGACCCGCGCACCGGCGCACCCGGTGGGGCTGGGCTGCTCTCGGTGACGGTCGTCGACGACGACCCGGCCAAGGCTGAGGTCGCGAGCAAGACCCTGTTCCTCGCCGGCGCGGACGCGATCTCCGACGCCTGCGCCCAGGCTCCCGACAGTCCCGCTGCGGCCCTGTGGGTCAGCGAAGACGGATCCGTCCACACGAGTCCAGCGATGGATCCGTACGTCATCTGGCGCAGCCGATGACACGCACCACGCACTCAACGCACCGCGCGGAGCCGACGACCGCGACGGGGACGCCACCGGCACGTCGGGCCCGGTCCGCAGTCGAGTCGCTGAGCCTGGCGCTGGTGGTCCTCGGCTGCGCGGTAGCCGTCGGCTACTGGCTCGCCTCGGTGAGCCGACCCCTGACCACGAGCCGGATGATGCCGTGGCTGGTCGGGCGGACGCTCGGCTTGGGGGCGTACGCGACGCTCACCGCGCTCGTCTGCCTGGGGCTGTGGCTGCACCACCCCTGGCGGGTGCGGTGGACCGTACCCTCGCCGGAGTCGGCGCTGCGCGCCCATGCGGCCCTCGGCGGAGCCACCGCGGTGCTGGTCGTCGGCCATCTGGTGAGCCTGGCCATGGACGCGTACGCGCACGTGGGCTGGGTCGGCGCGCTCGTCCCGGGACGCTCGGGCTTTCGCACCACACCTGTCGCGCTGGGGGTGGTCGCCTTCTACGTGATGCTCGCGGTCGCCGGCACCGCCGGGCTGGCCGGCCGGGTCACCAAGGGCCACTGGCTGACCGTGCACC
>JANYIP010000120.1 GCA_025361995.1 Streptomycetales bacterium
ACTACCTCGGCCTGGCCGACGACCCGCGGGTGGTCGAGGCCGCGCGCGAGGCCCTGGTCACCTGGGGCTTCGGGATGGCGTCGGTCCGGTTCATCTGCGGGACCCAGACCATCCACCGCACCCTCGAGGAGCGGCTGTCGCAGTTCCTCGGCGCCGAGGACACCATCTTGTTCGGGTCGTGCTTCGACGCCAACGGGGGCGTCTTCGAGGCCCTGCTCGACGAGCGTGACGCGGTCATCTCCGACGCCCTCAACCACGCCTCGATCATCGACGGCATCAGGCTCTGCAAGGCCGACCGGCTCCGGTACGCCAACCGCGACCTCGCCGAGCTCGAGCAGCGGCTGAAGGAGTCCGCCGACAAGCGCTACCGGCTCATCGTCACCGACGGCGTCTTCTCCATGGACGGCTTCCTCGCACCGCTCGACGAGATCTGCGCGCTGGCCGACACTTACGACGCCCTGGTCATGGTCGACGACTCGCACGCGGTCGGCTTCATCGGACCCAACGGCGGCGGTACGCCTGAGCTCTTCGGTGTCGCCGACCGCATCGACATCCTCACCGGGACGCTGGGCAAGGCGCTCGGCGGGGCGTCCGGCGGGTACGTCGCGGGCCGCAGTGAGATCGTCCAGGTGCTGCGCCAGCGGGCCCGCCCGTACCTGTTCTCGAACTCCGTCGCACCGTCGATCGTGGCGGCGTCGTTGCGCGTCCTCGACCTTCTCGCCGAGTCGGGCGAGCTGCGCGAGCAGGTCCGTGCGAACGCCGAGCGGTTCCGTGCCGGGATGACCTCAGCCGGGTTCGACCTGCTGCCTGGGCAGCACCCGATCGTGCCGGTGATGTTCGGTGACGCCGTCGTGGCCGGGCGGGTGGCCGAGGAGCTCTTCGCCCGCGGGGTCTACGCGGTCGCGTTCTCCTTCCCCGTCGTGCCGCAGGGCAAGGCGCGGATCCGGGTCCAGCTCTCGGCGGCGCACACGTTCGACGACGTCGACACCGCGGTGTCGACGTTCGTCGACGCCCGCGCCGCCGCCGCCGGCGCCGGGTCAGCCGGGTAGCAGCAGGTGCCGCACCTCCAGCTGGTCTGGCAGCAGGCCGCCGAGATCGCGGTGGTCTTCGCTGCCCTCGGGCTGCTCGCCCCGGTGCTGCTCCGCGGCCGGCCGGTCGCGGCCAAGCGATGGTTCGATCTCGGGACGGCCGGCGCCCGCGAGGGTGCGGTCGTCATGACCCTCTTCACGATCTGGCAGATCGCCGGCGGGCTGGCGCTGACCCGGGTGGCCGGGGCGTTCGAGCGCGCCCACACGATCATCACCATCGAGAAGTGGCTGCCGCTGCCCAGCGAGCTCACGGTCCAGCACTGGGTCCTCCCCCACCCCGAGCTCGTCCGCGCGATGAACACCTTCTACCTGTACGTGCACATCAACAGCATCACGATCTTCCTGATCTGGCTGTTCGTCCGGCACCGCGACCGCTATCCGTGGGTCCGCAACGCGCTGGTGCTGCTGACCGGCAGCTGCCTGCTGATCCAGATGATCCCGGTCGCCCCGCCGCGGATGCTGTCCGACGCTGGCTTCGTCGACACCGCGATCCTCTACGGCCAGTCCATCTACGGCCCGTTCGGCAGCGGCATCGCCGACCAGCTGTCAGCCATGCCGTCGGTGCACGTCGGCTGGTCGCTGCTGATCGCGTTCGTCGTCGTCAAGGTGAGTACGAGCCGGTGGCGCTGGCTGATCATCGCGCACCCGGTCGTCACGATCGCCGTCGTCGTCGCGACGGCCAACCACTGGTGGCTGGACGGGATCGTGGCTGCCGGCCTGCTCGCCCTGGCCTTCCTCGCGGCCAGCCGGGTCGAGCCCTGGTTGGCCCACCGCCGGACCACCCGCAGAGTCCGCGGCCTCGACGGCGGCGCCGAGGAGGGCCACGAGCCGGCGGACGCTGCCGCGGTGTCGCCCTGACCACGCCTCTCAAGATCCCGCCCCCACGCGTGTAACACAGCTGCACGGCTGTGCCATGCTCGTGTCACACGCGCAAACGGCGATCCCGGAGGCGACGGTCATGTTCGAGGAAGGCCAGCTCTACGCGCCGATCACCCAGGGCGCAGACGGTGCGGTCGAGGTCCAGCTCGGCGAGGGTCACCCCGGCGTCGGCGACCCGGTCTACCGCGCGCGCCGCAACGCCATCGCGGCCCTGGCGCTCGTCTGGACGCCGGGCGACCCGGTCCCGCACGCGGAGTACACCGACGAGGAGCAGCAGGTCTGGCAGCAGGTCTGCCGCGAGCTCGCCGTGCTGCACCGGACGTATGCCTGCGCGGAGTACCGCGACGGGGCTGCGCGCATCGGTCTGCCGGCCGACCACATCCCGCAGCTCGACGAGGTCACTGCGGCGGTCCAGCCGCTCACCGGCTTCCGCTACGTCCCGGCGGCCGGCCTGGTCCCGCTGCGCGACTTCTACGGCTCGCTGGCGCAGGGGCGCTTCCACTCGACCCAGTACATCCGGCACCACTCCGTGCCCCTCTACACCCCCGAGCCCGATGTGATCCACGAGGTCGTCGGGCACGCGAACTGCCTGGCCAGCGACCGCTTCGCCGCGCTCTACCGAGCGGCCGGCGGCGCCACCCTCAGGGTCACCACGCCCACCGCCCTGGAGTTCGTGTCCAAGGTCTTCTGGTTCTCGCTGGAGTTCGGGGTCGTGCGAGAGTCCGGCGAGGTACGGACCTACGGCGCCGGCCTGCTGTCGTCGTACGGCGAGATCCAGGAGATCGCCCGGGCCGACCTGCGTCCGCTCGACATCGCGCGGATGGGCGTGCAGACGTACGACATCACGCACTACCAGCCTCTGCTCTTCTGCGCCGAGTCGTTCGACCAGATCGAGGACGTCGTCGGCGCGTTCTTCGAGACCGTCGACGATGAGCTCGTCGAGGCACTGACGGCACCCCAATTGGGGCAGCTCAGTCGGTGACCTTGGGGATGGCGCGGGTCTCGTCGAGCTCGGACTCCGCGTGCCGCGGCACAACCAGGACCGGGACCGTCGCCACCCGCAGGATTTTCTGCGCCGTGTCCCCGAGGAACACCCGGCGCAGCGGCCCGGCCGTGCCCGAGCCGCAGACCAGGATCTCGTCCGGCTCGCAGTCGACCGCGGCCATCGCGTGCTCGAAGTCCTCGCCCTCAGCGATCTCGGCCGTCAGCCGGGTCGAGAACGGGGCCTCCACCAGGGCCTGGTCCAGGAAGCGCCGGGCGTCGCCGCGCAGCTCGTCGAGGGCGCTGGCAAAGCTCGGCAGCAGCCGCGGCGGTTGGACGACAAGGGTCACCAGACGCAGCGGCGCGCCGGTCCGGCGGCACAGCTTGATCGCCGCGTGCAGGGCTTCGGCGGAGTCCAGGCTCCGCTGGTACGCCACCGTCACCCGGCTGGGCAGGATCGGGATCCGGCGGTACACGTACCCGGTCGGGACGAGCAGCACCGGTACCGACGCCCCGTGCAGGAGCTGCCCCGAGGTCGAGCCCATCGCGAGGTGGTCGTGCTCGCCGCCGGGGGCCGAGCCGATCACGATGATCGACGCGCCCACCTCCTCCGCCACCTCGATCAGGCCGCGGCCGGTCGACGTGTGCGCGTGCACGCTGATGTCGTGCAGGACGTCCCGGCTGAGCCGTCCGACCGACCGGTTCAGCGTCGCCCTGGCCTGCTCCACCAGATAGCCGTTCCACTCCGCGTCCACCGCGCTGTCGTTGTGCGCCTGCCAAGGCGTCGGGTAGACGTGGGTCAGCACCAGGTCGGCCCGCATCGCGCGCGCCAGGGACTCCCCGCACGCGAGGGCGTCGTCGCCCTGCTCGTCCGGCTGGATCCCCACCAGAATCTTCATGGCCTCCCTCTCAGCCTCCGGGTGCAGAGGACGGGATCAGGTCCCACGCGCGGACGCCCCCCAGGAGCCCGGCGGTGTTCGGCACGATTGTCACATCTGGGCCCATGTCCGTCGGCAGGTGCTTCGCGTTCCCGCCGCCGACATAGGCCTGGTCGAAGTACACCACCGGACGGAGTCCGTCGATGGCTCGCCGGACCCGGCGTGCCCACCGCTTCTGCCCGCCAGCCTTGCGCGCCTTGTTGCCGAGCTGCTGGTCGTACGTCTGGCCGTGCCGGAACCGGTGGTGC
>JANYIP010000157.1 GCA_025361995.1 Streptomycetales bacterium
GGTGCACCCTGACAAGCCCGCCGTGGCCGCCGCGACTGCCAGGGCTGCGCGCAGGACGGCGCGTCGCGACGGGCGGGCGGGGGCGGGACCAGGCATGCAGGGAAGGATCGCACGGCTTGGCAGCCACGACGGTCAGGCGGATACCCTGGTGCCGGATCGGGCGCGGGCGTGACCAGCAGGTGACAACAGAACAGGGGTGAAGCCATGGCAGGGGCAAACCCGGAACGGGTGCGTGCGCTGGTCGCTCCGGTGGTCGAGTCGGCCGGCCTGGACCTCGAAGACCTGTCGGTGACGGCTGCCGGTCGGCGCCGGCTGCTGAGGGTCGCCGTCGACCGCGACGGCGGTATCTCCCTGGACGACGTGGCAGCCCTGTCCCACGAGCTCTCGCTCGTCCTGGACGCCTCGGACGTCATGGGCGGCCAGGCGTACGTCCTGGAAGTCGGTTCACCAGGGGTTGACCGGCCACTGACGCAGCCGCGGCACTGGCGGCGCGCGACCGGTCGGCTGATCCTGGTCACCCTGGTCGGCGGCGGCTCGGTGACCGGCCGGATCCTGGTTGTCGAAGACGATGCCGTGCTGCTCGACGTACCAGGGGGTGATCGTCGGGTGGACTTCGCCTCGGTCGTCGCGGCCAAGATCCAGGTCGAGTTCAAGCGCCCCGACAGTGCCGACAGTGCCGAAGCCGACGACGCCGACGAAGCCGACGACGCCGACGACGCCGACGACGCCGACGACGCTGCCGACGCTGCCGACGAGGGAGAGGTCTGAGATGGATATCGACATGACTGCCCTGCGCGGCCTCATCCGCGAGAAGGAGATCTCCTTCGAGACGCTGGTCAGCGCCATCGAGTCGGCCCTGCTGATCGCGTACCACCACACCGAGGGCGCGCACCCTCGGGCCAGGGTCAACCTGGACCGCGCGACCGGCCACGTGACGGTATGGGCCGCCGAGACCGACGAGCAGGGTGCCGTGCTCAGCGAGTTCGACGACACCCCGACCGGGTTCGGCCGGATCGCTTCGTCGACCGCTCGTCAGGTCATCCTGCAGCGGCTGCGTGAGGCCGAGGACGAGAAGACCTTCGGCGAGTTCTCCGGGCGCGAGGGCGACGTCGTCTCCGGGGTGATCCAGCAGGCCAGCAACCCGCGCGACGTCCTGGTGGACCTGGGCAAGATCGAGGGAGTGCTGCCGCCGCAGGAACAGGTGCCGGGCGAGGTGTACGAGCACGGTGCCTGGATCAAGTGCTTCGTCGTGGCGGTGCGCCGGGGGACCCGCGGCCCGCAGATCACCCTGAGCCGTACGCATCCCACCCTCGTGAAGAAGCTGTTCGCGCTGGAGGTTCCCGAGATCGCCGACGGGACCGTCGAGATCTGCGCGATCGCCCGCGAGGCAGGCCACCGTACGAAGATCGCGGTGCGCTCGCACCGGGCCGGCGTCAACGCCAAGGGGTCGTGCATCGGGCCGATGGGCGCGCGGGTGCGCCAGGTCATGACCGAGCTGCACGGGGAGAAGATCGACATTGTCGACTTCTCGGACGACCCGGCAGAGATGGTCGCGCACGCTCTGTCGCCGAGCCGGGTGCTGAGCGTCGAGATCGTGGACCTGGCCGCACGGTCCGCTCGGGTGGTGGTCCCGGACTACCAGCTCTCGCTCGCCATCGGCCGCGAGGGTCAGAACGCGCGGCTCGCCGCCAGGCTCACCGGGTGGCGGATCGACATCCGCTCGGACGCTGTCCCAGCTGATGTTCCCGCCGACGTGTCGGAGGCGGACGGTGCGGGCGAGCAAGCCTGAGACAGGGGTAGACTTCCCACCGACCGGTCAGCCGGGTGCTCGCGCACGTCCACAGCGCACATGTGTGGGGTGCCGGGTCCGGGTGGCCAAGGTCGAGCTTCTCCGCCTTGTGGTGATCGACGGGTGCATCACCCCAGATCTCACGCGGCGGCTCCCCGGTCGGGGCGCACACCTGCATCCCGACCTGGAGTGCTTCGACCTTGCCGTACGGCGTCGGGCCTTCTCGCGGGCGTTTCGCTCGCAGGGAGCCCTCGACACCACCGTCCTGCGGGAACACCTCGAGCTCTAGGCAGCCTCCGGGCCGCTCGGATCGCCCCGAGGGTGCACGACATGTGTCCGTCCAGTCGAGAGCAGGTCGAGAAGCACGATGACCCCGCGATGAGCGCTCACCGATGAGCATGCCCACGTACTGACGGTTCGCGCCCGCGAGGGGCTCGGACCAAGATGAGGAGAGCAGTGGCCAAGGTCCGGGTCTACGAGCTGGCAAAAGAGCTCGGCATCGAGAGCAAGGTCGTGATGACCAAGCTCACCGAGATGGGTGAGTTCGTCCGTTCGGCGTCGTCCACCGTCGAGCCCCCCGTCGTCCGCAAGCTGCGCGAGATCTTCCCGGCGCCGCCGGCCGACGCCGCGCCGCCCGCGCCCAAGCCGACCAAGAAGTCTGCGCCCGCGCCGGCCGTTCCTGCTGCCGTCGCTGCCTTCGATGGCCCCGATGGCCCCCCTGCCGTGGCGGCGGGCGAGGTGGCTGTGGCCGTGTCGAGCGCGCCCGTCGTCTCCGACGTACCTCCTGCTGTCGTGCCCACCGTGCCCACCGTGCCCACCGTGCCCGCGGGCCCGGCAGAACCGCTGGCTCCCGCCGCGAGCGCTGACGGCGCGACCGCCACCGGCCCGGCGGTCCCTGGCGCTGCGACAGGTCCCCGTCCGGGAGGCTCGTCCGCGCGTCCCTCGGGGCCTCGGCCCGGCAACAACCCGTTCTCGTCGGAGAACTCCGGCATGTCCCGCCCGGGCGCCCCGCGTCCTGGCGGGGTTGCCCCGGTCGCCGGCCCTGGCATCCCCGGGGCGCCGCGTTCGGCGGCTGCCGGTCCCGGCGCCCCCCGGCCTTCCGGTGGGGTCCCCGGCGCACCGCGTCCAGTGGGCGGTCCTGGCCGTCCTAACCCCGGCATGATGGCGCCGCGTCCCTCCCCGGCCGGTCGTCCCGCAGGCCCAGGAGCCGGTCGTCCGGCCGGGCCCGGAGCCGGTCGTCCCGCTGGTCCCGGTGGGCCCGGCGGCGCAGGTGGTGGACGTCCCGGCGGTGGCGGCGCTGGCGGCGGCTACGGCGGTCGGCCTGGCGGCCCCGGTGGTGCGGGTGGCGGTCCTGGTGCTGGTGCAGGCGGCGGCTTCGCCGGTCGTCCCGGCGGTGGCGGCAGCCGTGGTCGCGGTGGCGGCACGGCGGGTGCCTTCGGGCGCCCGGGCGGCAAGCCGACGCGTGGTCGCAAGTCCAAGAAGCAGCGCCGCCAAGAGTTCGACAACATGCAGGCACCGTCGATCGGTGGCGTGATCGCCCCGCGTGGCGGCGGCGCCGTCGTACGGATGCCGCGTGGCTCGTCGCTGACCGACTTCGCGGAGAAGATCAACGCGGACCCGGCTGCGCTCGTGCGGATCCTGTTCGGCCTCGGCGAGATGGTCACTGCCACGCAGTCCGTCCAGGACGAGACCCTGGCCCTGCTCGGGGCGGAGCTGGACTTCGACGTCCAGGTCGTCTCCCCGGAGGACGAGGACCGCGAGCTGCTCGAATCGTTCGACATCGAGTTCGGCGAGGACGAAAACGGCGAGGGCGACCTCACCATCCGGCCCCCGGTGGTCACCGTCATGGGTCACGTCGACCACGGCAAGACCCGCCTGCTCGACGCCATCCGGAACACCAACGTCGTCAAGGGCGAGGCCGGTGGCATCACCCAGCACATCGGT
>JANYIP010000190.1 GCA_025361995.1 Streptomycetales bacterium
CCCTCGCCGCGTACACCGCGGCGACCACGCCGTGGACCCTGACCGGAGTGCCCTCCGGCGGCACCTTGGCGTCGGTGGCCGTCGCCACCACCACTGCGACCCTGACGATCACCGAGGGTGCCGGGGCCGCGGACACCACCGTCGGTGCGTTCACCCTGGCCATGGCCAGCAACGTCGGCGGAGTCAGGGACGCGGCCGGGAACCTCGCCTCTTTCACCACCACTGCGCCGCTGGACAAGTCCAAGCCTGCCCGCCTGTCCATGGTGATGAACGACATCGACGGCAACGGCAAGGTCGACCAGGTGGTCATGACATTTTCCGAACCGCTGTCTGCCTACACCGCCGGAGTCACCGGCTGGACCCTGACCTCCGCCCCCTCCAGCGCGACCCTGGCCTCCGTCGCCGTCTCCGGCAGTACCGCCACACTGACCTTGGCCGAAGGCGCAGCCGCAGCCACAACCGCCGTCGGATCGTTCAAGGTGACCTTGGCCACCAACGCCGCGGGGATCCGCGACGCCGCCGGCAACCTCACCTCCTGGGCGGCGACCGCACCCGCTGACGGCGCGAAGCCCGTGCTTCTGTCCCTCACGATGACTGACACCACGCTCAACGGGAAGGTCGACCACGCGACGGCGGTCTTCTCCGAGACGCTCTCCGCGTACACCGCCGGAAACGCGCCGTGGACCCTGACCGGGGTGCCCTCCGGCGGGACACTGGCGTCGGTGGCGGTCGCCACCGCCACCGCCACCTTGACGATCACCGAGGGAGCTGGCGCCGCTGACACCACCGTCGGGGCCTTCACCATCGCGCTGGCGACCAGCGCGACCGGGATACGCGACGCAGCCGGGAATCTCGCCTCCTTCACCACCACAGCGCCAGCAGACAAGGCCGCCCCCGCGCGGTTGAGCATGCTGATGAACGACACGAACGGCAACGGCAAGGTCGACCAGGTGGCACTCACCTTCTCCGAGCCGTTGGACACCTACACGGCCGGGACCGTGCCGTGGACGCTCGTGGCTGGTCCGTCCGGTGCCACCCTGGGTTCGGTCACCATCTCGGGCTCGACGGCGACACTCACCCTGGCCGAGGGCGCCAGCGCGGCCGACACCTCCGTCGGGGCGTTCACCGTCGCGCTGGCGAGCAACGCAGCCGGGATCCGTGACCCCGCCGGCAACCTGACGTCGTGGACGGCTGTTGCCCCGACCGACCACGCCGCCCCAGCCCTGGTGAGCCTGACGATGACCGACACCAACACCAACGGCAAGGTCGACCACGTGACTGCTGTGTTCTCGGAGACGCTGTCCGCGTACACCGCCGCGAACACGCCGTGGACTCTGACCGGCGTACCGTCCGGGGGCACGCTGTCCTCCGTCGCGGTGGCGACGACGACCGCAACACTGACTCTGACCGAGGGCGCAGGAGCTGCCGACACCTCGGTCGGGTCGTTCACTCTCGCACTGGCGGCAAGTGCGACCGGCATCCGTGACGCGGCCGGCAACCAGTCGACCTTCGCCACCACTTCGCCGGCTGACGGCGCTGGGCCTGTCGCCATCTCCGTGAGCACCACAGGTGGTGCGACGACGGGCAAGATCGAGGTGGCCGACACGATCACCATCACCTTCTCCGAGCCGCTTGCCGCAGCGTCCGTCCCCTCGGTCGTGACCGTGACAGAGGCAGACCCCGTCGGCGTGGGCAACGACACCCTGACCATCACGGGCATCACCCTGGGAGCACGGAGCACCGGGTCCGACTCCTACATCACCCCGGACGGCGGGATCGCTGACTTCACCGCCTCGACCGTGGCGCTCAGCAACGGGGGCACCACGATCACCGTCACCGTGGGCGGGGCCTGCTCGAACACCGGGTGCTCAGGCCTCGGCCAGGCGCTGACGACCTCCTCGCTGGCCTTCTCACCGGCAACGACCTTGACGGACGGCGCGGGGAAGCCGGCTGCCGGGGCACGTACCGACCTCCTGCGGATCTTCTAACCACACGGGTCGACGGGGATCCGCTCCCCACCGAGGCGGCTGGGTCGGTATCTTGCGTACGTGGGCTCCCCCGCGGGCTCGACGGGGGAGACGACCGGCGCACGAGCCGAGGAGGCTAAGGGTGGCCCAGTGCTCCAGCTGTGCCGCCGACGTGCTGCCCTCGGACAGCTTCTGCCACGAGTGCGGCGCGGCGGTCGGGGTCCGTACCTGCCCGTCCTGCGGCACACCCACCGACCGGGGCCGCTTCTGCGCCAACTGCGGCACAGCGCTGGAACCGGCCTCGGCCGGGACCGGCGTCCCACCCTCGGCGCCGACCACCCAGCGACGGGTCACCTCGGTCCTGTTCGCCGACCTCGTGGGGTTCACGCCGCTCTCGGAGTCGCGCGACCCCGAAGAGGTACGCGAGCTGCTCTCACGCTACTTCGAGGTCTGCCGGACTGTGCTCGGACGCTACGGTGGCACCGTCGAGAAGTTCATCGGCGACGCGGTGATGGCGGTCTGGGGCGTGCCCGTCACGCACGAGGACGACGCCGAGCGCTCGGTCCGGGCCGGTCTCGAGCTGGTCGCAGCAGTCGCCGCGCTCGGCGAGACCGTCGGCGCCCCAGGGCTGGCGATGCGGGTCGGCGTGGTCACCGGTGAGGTCGCCGTCACCGTCGGAGCCACCGCCGAGGGCATGGTGGCCGGCGACGCGGTCAACACCGCGGCCCGGGTGCAGTCGGTCGCCGAGCCTGGGACGGTCTGGGTCGACGATGCGACCCGATCGTTGACCATGGCCGCGGTCGCGTACGCCGATGTCGGCGAGCAGGCGCTCAAGGGCAAGTCCGAGCCGGTTCACCTGTGGCAGGCCCGTGCCGTCGTCGCTGAGCTCGGCGGTGGTCAGCGGGTGGACGGCCTGGAGGCGCCACTGGCCGGCCGGGATCGCGACCTCCGGCTCATCAAGGAGCTCTTTCACGCGACCCAGGAGTCTGCCCGGCCCCGCCTGGTGGTCATCGACGGCGAGGCCGGGGTCGGCAAGTCGCGGCTGGCCTGGGAGTTCGAGAAGTACGTCGACGGGCTCACCGCGACCGTCCGGTGGCACCGGGGCCGCTGCCTGTCCTACGGCGACGGCGTCGCCTTCTGGGCCCTGGCCGAGGCACTGCGCCCCCGCCTCGGACTGCTCGAGTCCGAGTCCGGTGACGCGGTCGCCGGCAAGCTGGACCAGACCCTCGATCAGTACGTTCTCGACCCGCGCGAGCGGGACTGGCTGCGCCCGCGGCTGGCCTCGCTGATCGGCACCACCGACTCGGTGGGCTTCGAGCGCGAGGACCTCTTCGCTGCCTGGACCACCTTTTTCGAACGGCTCGCCGAGGACGGCAACGCGGTCACGCTGGTCGTTGACGACGCGCACTACGCCGACGACGGACTGCTCGACTTCCTCGACCACCTCCTCGCCTCGGCCCGGGCTGGCGTCTTCGTGCTGGCGCTGGCCAGGCCCGAGCTGCTGGCGCGGCGCGGCGCCCTCGGCGGACGCCGGTCCACCGTGATCCGGCTCGACCCGCTCGAGGACGCGGCGATGGCCGAGCTGGTGGACGGCCTCGTCGACGGGCTGCCCGAGGCGACTCGGGCGGCGCTGGTCGTGCGGGCAGAAGGCGTACCGCTCTTCGCCGTCGAGACGGTTCGCGCGCTGATCGACCAGGACTCCGTGGTGCCCAGGGACGGCCGGTACGTGCCGGCCGACGGCGTGCTGGTCGACCTCGACGCTCTTGGCGCTCCCGCCACCCTGCAAGCGCTCGTCGCAGCCCGGCTGGACGCGCTGTCGCACGACGAGCGGCGGGTGGTCGCCGACGCCAGCGTGCTCGGCGCCTCGTTCACCCAGGCCGGCCTGTCAGCGCTGGGGTCAGGCGACCTTGCTGGCGTGCTCGGATCGTTGACCCGCAAGGAGATTCTCGCGGTCGACCAGGACCGCTTCTCGGCCGAGCGGGGGCAGTTCCGCTTCGTGCAGTCGGTCATGCGTCAGGTGGCGTACTCGACGCAGTCTCGCCGTGACCGCAAGCGCCGGCACCTGGCCGCAGCGGACTACCTCAGCGCCGCTCCCGACGCCGGCGAAGAGCTCGCGGTTGTCATCGCCCAGCATGTGCTCGACGCCCTCGACGCTGCCAGCCGCACGGACACCGACCTCGAGCAGCTGGCCACGAGGGCGGGCGCGCTGCTGGAGCGGGCCGCTGCCAGGTCGCAGAAGCTCGGCTCCACCGCCGAGGCACTGCGGCTGTACGAGACGGCGCTGGCCCGGGCGACGCAGCCGGCGGACCAAGGCCGCCTCAACCTTGCCGCCGCCATGGTGGCCCAGGAGGCCGGCGAGTACCGAGCCTCCGTAGAGCACGGCGGTCGGGCCACCGAGATCTTCGAAGCGCTGGGCGACCGCCTGCAGGCCGGGCTAGCGGCCGGCGTGGCGAGCTACACGCTCATCATCCTGTCTGACCCTGAGGGTGCGCAGGCACTGGCCGAGCCGTGGTGGCAGGAGTTGAAGGACACCCGTGGCGCCGAGCGAGCGCTGCTGTGGCTGGCCCGGACACTCGGCAACGTCCACTCCGGACGCGGGGAGTTCGCCGCCGCCACCGAGTACGTCGAACGCCGAGTCCTGCTCGCCGAAGCCATCAACGACCCGGCGTCGCTCTCGCACGCCATCAATGTCGTTGCCGTGACGTGGTCGAACCGCGGCGCACCGATGACCGCCCGTGGGCTCTTCGAGACGGCAGCGGCGATCGCCCGAGCCAACGACCGGCCCAAGGAGCTGTCCCACGCCCTCAACAACCTGGCGACCGTCCTCATGAGCCGGGATCTCCCGGCTGCGCTCGCAACCCTCGCCGAAGGCCTGGACATCGGTCGTCGGTCGGGGGCCGTCGGCATGGTCGACTACAACCGAGGCAACTACACCGCGGCGCTCTACACCGCCGGCCGGCTGGACGATGCGTGGGAATTACTGATCGAGGCCAGGGGGCAGACATCGATCCCTGCCCTGCGGAACGCCATGGCCTGCGAAGAGCTCTGGCTCTCCGTTGCCCGCGGCGGCCCGCTGCCAGCACCGCCCGAGCCGCTAGCAGACGGTGGCAATGCAAACGAGTGGGAGCTGAGCATCCACGGTGGCTTCGAGACGTCCCGGCGGCTCGCCGTCGGTGAGGTCGATGGGCTGGCCGCTCTCGCCGAGTCGACCTTGCCGCACCTGCTCTCGGCCAACGGGCTCGACGACGACTTCATGCACTTTTGGCCTGACCTGGTCCGGGGCGCGCTCGCCGAGGGCGACTTCGCGGCGGCCGAGCGCATCCTCGCGCCAGTCGTTGACGCTCCGCTAGGCGTGGTCCCCACCGCGGTTGCCGCGCACTGCCTCGTTCTGCGTGGCCAGCTCGCCGCAGCCCGCGGCGACGACCCGGCCCAAGCGGAGGCTGACTGGCGGGCCGGCATCGGGGGCTTGGCCGCGTTTGGCGCGGTCGGCTTCGTGGCGCAGGCCGAGGAAGAGCTGGCCCGCTGGCTCGCTTCGGTCGGGCGAGCCGACGAGGCGGCCGAGCTGGTCGCACGCGCGCGCGCGACGTACGCCGAGATCGGAGCCGCCGGATGGCTGGCCCGGCTAGACTCGTGGGCCGTCCAGGACGCTAGGGGCGCGGTTCCTGCTGGGTGATGCTGCGGATCCCGCCGCTGTAGTCGCTGGTCACCCCGCGCGCGGACCAGACGGCGTTCTCGACCACCGGGCCCAGTCCACGTCCTGGCAGACTCGATCTTTGACGGGTCGGTCCTCATCGTCAGCCTCGACGCCAGGACCCAGGCCGCGAGGAGCAGAGCACCCCGACGCAGTTGGGCGCCGGGGTGTTGCCGTACGCCCGGTTTCCGCCACGGTCCAGCGTGCCCACGATCACATCGATGCCGTGCGCGCCGTTCTGGGCCGCCAGGTTCCCCTTGAGCGAGTTGCCGGCCGAGTCACCGGGAGCCTGCTCGAACACCCCGATGCCGGCCGCGACGTTGTTCACAGCGACATTGCCGACCAGGACGTTGCCGGCCGAGCCGAGGACGATGATGCCGCCGCCCTGGCCGACGGGGCCCTGGTTCGCGTCTGCGGTGTTGCCGGACACTCGGTTGCCGTCCGCCCCGCCGACCAGCGCGACGCCGGCCAGCCCGTTGCGGCTCGTACCGTTGTTCAGGACGCGGTTCCCGGTCGAGCCGCCCTGCCCACCGGTGAGCAGGATGCCAAAGGCGTTCCCGCTGGCCGTGTTGCCACTGATCGTGCTGTCGCGCAGGTCGAAGAAGACGAGTCCGGCGTTGCCGTTGCCGGTCAGGATGTTGTCGCTGACCACGGCGCGGGTCAGCGCTCCGACCACGATGCCGTTGACGGCGTTGGCCCAGGTGTGGTTCCCGGTGACACGGATCGCGTCCGATCCCGTGTTGACCTCGAGCCCGTGGTTCACGTTGTGGTCCAACTTGTTGTCGACGACCAAGCTCTTCGGCGACTCGAGCACGAACATGCCGTCCCAGGCGTTGCGCGAGAGCCGGTTGCGCGCGACCAGTGTTCCCGGGGAGAACATGACGTCCACCCCGTCGGACTGGTACGCGGCGACGTCGTTGGTCACGGTGCTCCCGGTGACGCTGCTGTGTGCGGAGTACTGCACGAGGACACCCGCGGAGGCGTCACCCTGGACTCCCCCCGCGCCGATCCGCAGGACGCGCAGGTTCGCCACCGAGCTGTCCGGCGCGTTCCGCAGGTGGACCCCGCTGACGAAGAAGTCCTTGATGGTCCCGTTCTCCACCCGGGCACCGCGGTGACCATCGTCGGCTACCCCGTTGCTGCCGGCCGCGTTCATCCCGTCGATCGTGTGCCCGGCCAGGTCGACGGTCAGGTTGGCGGCACCGATGACCAGCCCGTCGCCGGGGCAGTCGACGAGGTCGTTCGCCAGCCGGGTGCTGGCCAGCAGCGTCTGCCCGCAGGTCACCACCGTGCCGGCCCCGCCCGCGGTGGCCGCTGCCCCCGCAGCGACCGCCGCCTCGGCTGTGCCTGCGGGTACCGCGACGAGCAGGGCGACGAACGTGGCCAAGAGAGTGCGACGCATGGTGGGCTCCATCGAAGGCTCAGGGGTGGATTGAGGTGAACGAGAGGCTGTCGACGACAGGTTGGGTGGCCGCGAGGATCGTGGGCAGCGAGTTGGTCCCGCTCCCGCCTTCGGCGATACCGATGATGCGACCGTCGGGCAGCTGCACCACGATCGCTCGACCCACCGAACCGGTCACCACACCGAGCGGGCCGTTGAGCCCGGGGACGTGGAAGAGTGCCAGGCAGTTCTCGTTCTGCCCGTCGCACGTCGCGGTCCCCGACACGCCGGGGCGGAGCTTCAGGTCCACCTGCCAGGCCGGCAGCCCCGCGACGGTCGTCCGGACCGCAGTCGTGGGCTCGAGCTCCGGGCGCGCAGCCAGCCAGACGGCGATCGATGCCGCCGTGAGTGTCTGCGGCACCGGCGATGCCGAGGTGGGAATCGGCGCCGGGTTCATCACGACCTCGACGTACGGACCGGCGGGGGCGTCGATCGTGACCATGACGTTCGACTCGATGTAGTGCGACCACCCGTCCGGGCGGACCGCGGTGAACGGGACGGCCAGGGGGAAGCTCGTTCCCGAGGCTTTCGGGGAAGGTTGGGTAGCCGCGGGAGCAGTGGCACCCGGGTGCCACACCGACCAGCGCAGCGCCCCGAACCCGAGCACGAGAGCCACGGCCGCGGCGGCAGCCACGGTGAACCGCACGGTCCGTCGTCCTCGGCGGTGGTGCAGCTCGTCGAGCATGTGGCGGACCTCCAGGTCGCGGTCGGTCGCCCGGTTCAAGGAATCTGCCGCCGCGCGCGCGCGAGTCTCAATGCTCATGACCGCTCCCCCTCTTCGGTACCGAGCCGGGCGGCCAGCGCCGCGCGACCACGGACCAGGTGGGCCTTCACCGAGCTTTCCGAGCAGCCGAGCGTTTCCGCGATGTCCACGACACCGAGGTCGTAGATGTAGTGCAGCGAGATCGCCTGGGCCTGCCGGCGCGGCAGGCGGCGAACCTCGGCCCAGAAGTCCTCGTCGGCCGGCGCCAGCTCGGTGTGGCTGTGGCGCATCCCGCCGATCCTCAGCACCGCCCGTACCTCGACCGCCCGCCGGCGCACGAACGAGGTCGACAGGTTCGCGCAGACCCTGCGGACCCAAGCCGCCGGGACGTCGAACTGCTGGATCTCGCGCCACCTGCGGTACGCCGCAATCATCGCTTCCTGGGCGATGTCCTCAGCCGCCGGCGATCCAGTGAGCGCCCGGGCCAGCGAGACCAGCGACGGGAGCTCACGCGTGTAGAACACATCGAACGACTGGGCGGACCGCAGGCGGCGTGAGTCCACTAGGGAGGGGAGCTCCTCCCACGTGGTCGTCTCGCCACCCAGCGGATCGGTCATGCTCTCTACTCGCTCGAAGGGGTCCCCCAGGTTGACACGGACGCGGACCGACTTCGGCCCTGGCGTTGGTCCCGAGCTCAGCCGAAGTGCCGCACATCGTCGAGGACCGTCGAGGTGATCTGTCCCCGGCTGGCCAGCAGGAGCAGGTGGGCCGACGTCTCGTTGATCGCCAGCATCTGGTTGAACCGGTCGAGCTCGTCGAAGTCCCGTTCGCGTCGCGTCCAGCGCAGGAGTACGGCCACCTCGAAAGCCGTCGAGGCGCCGGCCCGCACCGCCAGCTCGGTCGCCGCGAGGCGTACGTCGTGGTGGGCAGCGAGCTCGTCCACCCGGGCGTGCACGCTGTCGGTGACCGCTCCGTGGGCCGGCAGCAAACGGGCGTCCGGAATCGCTCGCACCGTTGCCAGCGAGGTCAGGAAGTCCCCCAGCGGGTTGATCGACGGTGCCGACTCGAAGCCGATGGACGGGGTGATGCCGGGCAGCACGTGGTCGCCGGCGAAGAGCAAGGCGCGATCAGCGTCGTGGAACACCAGATGCCCTTGCGTGTGGCCCGGCGTCGCGATCGCGCGGAGCCGGCGGCCGGAAAGCTCAGTCTCACCCGGGGCGAGCCAGTCGTCAGGCTCCTCCCACTCGTCGCCGGTCATCGTCTCGGTCCGGAGGTGGACGGCGATCTCGTCAGCCAGGACCGCAGCGCCCTGGGACCGGAGCTTGGACAGCTGGGCCTCCCACGGGACCTCCCGCGGCGACATCGCGATCTCGAGCGACGTGCGTTCGCCCTGCCCGAGCCCCACCCGGGAGCCGAACTCGCGCCGCAGCTGGACCGCTTCGGTGTAGTGGTCCCGGTGCACGTGGGTGACGAGGATGCGCTGGATGTCCTCGATCCGGCGGTCGATCGCCGCCAGCGACTCCCGCAGCTGTCTGTGGGCGCTGGGGATGGCCCAGCCGGAGTCGATCAGCCCCACCCCGTCGCCGCCGGCGCCGTCGAGGAAGGCGTAGACGTTGACGGCACGGAGCGCGTCGCCCAGCAGTGGAAGCGGGATGCGGAACAGGCCGGAGACCACCTCGAACGCGCCGGGGGTGGTCCAGTCGGCCGTACCGTCGACGTCCGTGCGCACGTACCTCGGTCCTCTCGCAGCCGGCCACCCGCGACCAGTCTACGAAGCGCCCCGAGCTAGCCGAGACGGCCCTGTTCCGCTGGGTCGAGGTGGCGGCAGAGCCACACGAACGGGAGCGCGGTGACTAGGGCGACTACGGCGAAGACCGGTACCGCGGAGGCAGAAGCAGACGGTGACAGCGGGTCCGCCTGCGAACCGAACCACTGATCAGTCGCGATGCTGATGCTCTCGAGCACGAACATCGCGAGCATCGCGCCCACGACGAATAGACCCCACGGCGTGCGCATCCAGCTCGCGATGGCCGCAGCGGCGAGGAGCGGCAGCCAGATCGCCAAGTCCTGGACGAAAACTGGGTTGGTCAGCAGCCCGGTGTCCTGCAGCAACGTGCCAGGGTGGCTGGTGAACATCGCAGGGACGATCTGCGCCAGCCACGCGTAGCCGTTGAGCACCACGATCGTCAGGGCGACCCCCGCCAGCGGTTTCACGGGCATCCGCGAAGACATCCGCCGCCCGAAGGCCGCGAGGTCACACCGCAGGACCAGCGTCGCGAGACTCCACAGACAGAGCCCGAGAGTGGCGACGTAGAGAAGGAAGAGATTGTTCAACGGGACCGCGAAGCAGAAGAGCAACGCCTGGTAGAGCAGGTAGGCGAGCGTCCCGAGCCACACGACCAGCCCCCGCGTCGATCCACGTGCAGCGCGCCGCATCGCCGTGATGAGCACGGGCAGTCCGACGGCCAGGAGCGCCAGGGCCGTACCTCGCATGTTGCCGGTGGCGACCTTGGACCCGGTGAGCAGGGAAGGAAACAGGAAGCTGAACAGCGCAGCAGCAGCTGCGACGACGACGAGACAACCCGACAGGAGGTACGGGAGCTTGCCAGGGCCGAGGACGCTCGACGCCACGTTCGCCGTGCTGACGCGGGCTGCCGTCCTGGTGTCGGTCACGCCACCAGGCTGTCCGCTGCTCTCGCCACGAGCTAGAGGCAGAGGTCCCTGGCTCGCGCGGCCGACCCCGCCCGGCGGTGCGCTCTCCTCCAGCCCGTGGTGACGGGACCTCTGGCACTGCCGAGCCGAGCACGATCGATGAAGCCTGGGACCACTGGCCAGCGAATCCAGCGCGGAAGGTTCCGATGAACCGCCTCTGCCGTCCCACTGCCCGCCGCACTCTCGCTGTGGCGGCGGGGGCCATCACCCTGGCCGCTGCGCGCAGGCAGTCCCTGCGGTGGGGCGCGACGGACAGCGAGCTCGAGGACGTCATGCCCGGCGACGAGCTGTTGGCATCAGCTGAGCTCGTCTCGACCCGCGGGATCTCGATCCAGTCACCGCCGTCGAGGGTCTGGCCGTGGATCGCCCAGCTCGGCCAAGGTCGGGGCGGCTTCTACAGCTATGACTTCCTCGAGAACCTGATGGGCTGCGACATCCACAGCGCGGACACCGTCGTGGACGCGTGGCAGGACGTCGAGGTCGGTGACGAGGTCAGGTTGCATCCCCAGGTCTTGATGACCGTCAGCGTCGTCGACCCCGGCCGCGCGCTGGTCCTGCGAGGTGCTGTCCCGATGGGCGAGTCGGCGCCGCCGTACGACATGACGTGGGCCTTCGTGCTCCACGATGAAGCCGGCGGCGGGACCCGGCTGCTGGTGCGCGAGCGCTACCAGTACCTCAGCCGGTGGGCAGCCGCAGTCATCGAGCCCGTGGAGCTCGTCAGCCTCCTCATGAGCCAGCGCATGCTCCGCGGCATCAAGGCGCGCGCCGAGCAACCCAAGACCAAGATCCACGACGCAGTCCACTGAGCAGGGAGTCCCCATGAACCAGGACGGAAGCCATGTCGTCTTCGGCACCGGACAGGTCGGTTCCGCGCTCGCCACCCGGCTGGCGACTCTGGGCCTGAATGTCCGGGCAGTGTCCCGGCACCGCCCAGCCACCACGGCCGACGGGGTCGAGTGGTGGCAGGCTGATGCCCGCGACGCGGTCGCCGCTGTCGACGCGGCCAAGGGCGCGTCCGTCGTCTACCAGTGCCTCAACGCGCCGTACACCCAATGGGCACAACGGTTCCCGCCGCTCCAGCGGGGTGTCCTTGTCTCGGCGCCATGATGTTCGGCGCCCTCGGCAACCCCGATCACGACGACTCCATCCGGATCATCCACCGGGCCTTGGACTCCGGGATCAACTTCATCGACACCGCCGATATGTACGCCGGCGGAGAGTCCGAACAGATCGTCGGCAAGGCACTCAAGGGTCGCCGCAACGACGTCGTGCTGGCCACCAAGTTCCACGGCCCCATGGGCGAGGACCCCAACCGTCGCGGCAACTCCCGCCGCTGGATCATGACCGCGGTCGAGGACTCCCTCCGCCGGCTCGCCACCGACCACATCGACCTCTACCAGGTTCACCGGCCTGACCCGGGCACCGACATCGCGGAGACTCTTTCCGCGCTGACGGACCTGGTCCGCAGTCGTAAGGTGCGCGCCATCGGCTCATCGACCTTCCCCGCCTCCGACATGGTCGAGGCCCAGTGGGTCTCCGAGCGGCGCGGACTCGAGCGATTCCGCACCGAGCAGCCGACCTACTCGATCCTCAACCGCGGCATCGAGCGGGAGGTCCTGCCCGTGGCCCCGCAGTACGGCATGGGCACGCTCGTCTACAGCCCGCTCGCCGGCGGCATGCTCACCGGTCGCATCCGCAAGGGGCAGGACACCGACCAGCACCGGGCGACGAGGTTCCGCCACATGACCGACGAGCGGCGCCTCGATATCGTCGAACAGCTCATTCCGCTCGCTGACGAGGCTGGGCTGTCGCTGACGCATCTGGCCATGGCCTTCGCGATCGCGCACCCGGGCGTGACGTCGGCGATCCTCGGGCCGCGGACCATGAAGCACCTCGAAGACCTGCTCACGGGCATCGAGGTGGCTCTCTCGGACGACCTGTTGGACGCGATCGACGCGATCGTCCCGCCAGGCACCGACATCGGCCAGCTCGACATGGCCTACGCCCCGCCCGCCGTCCAGCACGCTCGCCTGCGCCGTCGCCCTGCGTCGGAACGCTCCGCCGCCTGGGTCAGGACTGGGGGCGGCAGTGTGCCCGACGATCCCTCCTGAGAGTCCAGCTCGGACAGGTTGCGCGCCCCTGGATTGTGGGTGAGGGCTTTCCAGGAGGTGAACATGCCGGGCAGGTGCATGATCACGTTGTCCCAGTCGCACCACAGGTAGACCGGGATGTCGAGGTCGGCGAGAGCGGCCAAGGAGTCGCGGTCGGCAGACCCCGACCGACGCCCTGGGTGAGCACTTGGTCCGGCAGATGCTCAGCAACTGGGAGGACCCCTCCCACGGTCCAGTCCTGCGCGCGATCCTGCTCATCGCCGGGCACGAGCCCACCACGCATGAGCGTCTCAGAAGCATCGTGGAGCATCAGATGATGGGGCCTTCGGCCCACGCCCTTCCCGAGACTGAACGTCTCGCCCGCAGCTCCCTGATCGCTTCACAGTTCATTGGACTCGCGTTCATGCGCTATGTCTGGACGACCGACCCGCTCGCGACCATGACCCACGACGACCTGGTGGCAGCCATCGCTCCCACCATCCAGCGCTACATCGAGGGCGACATCGGCCCCGTCACCAGTCGACGCCCCAGCCGCCGCCTCCCGGCGAAGCGGCGCCGCTCCTAAGAAGTAGCTGGAACGAACCTGCGGCATCCAGGGCAGAAGCGGCAAGCCCAGCTTCCCCACGCCAGCCTCGGACGTGACCTCTGGGAATCGACCCAGAGGTCAATGCGCGGCAAAGGTGACTTGAGCCGCGGCATCGTCCACCGACGTCCGTGAACGTCCCTCTATGGGCGGGCAACCCACGAGAAGCAATGCCAAGGGCGGGCGAAGTATCGTCAGGCTTACCACATCTTGCCGACAACAAATCACGGCCATGATCATTGATCATGGCCCTGACCTGCACTTGCTTCGGAGCGGGGGCAGTGTCACCTCGGCATGAGGTTCGACCCGATGATCCGCCGGACGTCGGTGTCGTCTCCGTCGCCAAGCCCCTTGACCATGGGCACGCCGGCACCGGGTCGGCAGCCACGGCGACGCTCCAGCAGTAGCCCAGCGCCCGCCGCAGGCTCCGAACACTCGGCGACCCACACTCGGCGTCAGACATGTCGTCCGGACTTTTGAGCAAGGGGCGACGGGTCAGAAGAAGGCCGCGGGCACCGACTGGTAGGCGACCGGCCGCAGGAACCTCGCCATCGCCGCGGTGCCCACGGAAGTGTGCAGCGAGTTGGTGGTCGCCGGGTGCGGGCCACCGTGCTGCTGACCCGCCGCGACCGCAACCCCAGTGGGCCAACCGTTCCACACGACCCGTCCGGCCAACCGCCCCAGCCGACGTACGACCGTGGCGGCGAGCGGCTCGGTCTCGCTGCCGTGGACGGTCGCCACCAGGCAGCCCTCCAGCTGATCGAGAAGCCCCGCCATTTCTTCCGCCGAGCCGTACTCGACCACGACCGCCCCCGGGCCGAAGCACTCGGTGCGCAGCAGCTCCGGGTGCTCCCTCGCCGTCCTCGCACTGGCCGCGAGGACGACCGGACCGCTGTGTGCACCGGGAACGACTGAGTCTGACGAATCCACCAAGGTGCGCACGCCGGGCAATGCCTCGAGCCGAGAGACGTTGCTGCGGAACAGGTCTGCCACGCCGGCGTGCAACATGACGCCAGGCTCGCGAGCGGCAGCCTCGGCGGCGACGAGCTCGGTCAGCCCGGAGCCCGCCGGGACCAGCAACAGCCCGGGATTCGTGCAGAACTGACCGGTGCCCAACGTCAGCGAGTCGACGTACCCGACGGCGAGGGACACGCCCTGTGCGGCGGCGCCGGGAGTGACGACGACCGGGTTGACGCTGCCGAGCTCACCGTAGAACGGGATGGGGTCGGGCCGCCCCACAGCCAAGTCGAACAGCGCCCGCCCACCGGCGTACGAGCCGGTAAACGCCGCCGCCCGGATGGACGGGTGCTGCACGAGCTGACGCCCGGCGTCGTACCCGTGGACGATCCCGAACGTGCCGGCGGGCGCGCCTGCCGACTCGAGTGCGGCAGCCACAAGGGCGCCAGTGGCAGCACTGGTCTGCGGATGGGCGGGGTGCGCCTTGACGACCACGGGGCAGCCTGCGGCCAGCGCCGAGGCGGTGTCCCCGCCGGGCACGCTGAAGGCGAACGGGAAGTTGCTTGCGCCGTAGACCGCCACCGGCCCCACCGGGACCAGCATCCGGCGCAGCTCCGGGTGGCCGGCCGGCGGCGGCCCGGCGACCTCGGGGTCGAGCAAGGCGCGGTCGATCGCCCCCTGCTCGACGGCCGTCGCGAACATGCGCAGCTGGAACGTGGTGCGGGCCAGCTCGCCGGTGAGCCGCGGGCCGCCCAGGCCGGTCTCGCGATCGGCCAGGGGGACGAGCTCGTCGGCTGCCGCGTCCAGCCGGTCGGCGATGGTGCCCAGGGCCGTCGAACGCATGGCTGCAGTCACATCAGCCCAACCGTCGGCGGCCTGACCGGCGGCGCGTACGACCTCATCGAGACTGGCGAGGGAGGTGTCCTCGAGCACCGGGCCGAAGGGCTCCCCGGTACGAGGATCGACGGACTGGGTGGGCACGGCTACCTCGATGGCTTCGGTGGGACGGGCAGGACAGTGAGCAGGAGGTGCAGGAGACGGTCAGCCTCGGCGGCAGTCTCACGATCGATCTCGTACCCGTACGGATGACGCCGGCGCGCATCAACGAGAACACCCTGACCCACCAGCAGGCGCGAAACCAACTACTACAGTCACCACACCGCCCCGACTACCGTCGGAGCGTCACTTGCGAGCCTCCACTGAAGTCGGCACGCGACAGTCGGGTGCTCCGGGCTCGCGGCGATGGCGGCGAGCCCGGAGCGCGGTGATCACATCGCGATGAGCTCGCCGACCTCCACGGCACCCCCGTGCGCCAGGCCGGGGCAGCCCTTCGCCAGCAGGACCGCCGCCTCCAGGTCGGCTGCCTGCACGATCGTGTACCCGGTCACGACACTGCCCGTGGGAGCGCTGCCAACTGAGCTGGTGGCGCCGACCTGGCTACCCATGTCAACGATCGACGAGCCGAGCTCGCCGAACCACGCCATCCAGGCGGGCCCCTCGACCTCGTCCGGGACATGGCCGGCGACGTTGCGGAAGGTCAGGACGAAGCTGGTCATCTGCTCTCCTCAGGTGGGAGGACCGGCCGGTGCCGACCCTTCAACACCACGACGATCGAACCCCCCACGAATCGACACCTCGCCCCCAACAAGATCCAGGATCGGTCTCGACGCACCAGTCGGGCAGTGGAGCCAACTGGCGAAGTCCGCGCCATCTAGCCTCGCCCGGCACACGTCCTGGGCCGCGGCGCCGCGCATTCCCCGGACGGCCACCAGACGTGGTGTCGCGTTGAGAGTGGGCAGTTCCCACGAATGGGATCGGCGCCAACGGCAGCTGCCAACGCACGGTCAACGAACCTGCTGGATTGTTCGGCAGCCGCCGGTGGCAGGCGAGCCTGAGACATGGACCCCCCTGCCCGGAGCTCACGCTGAAGCGCCCAGGTTCTCTGCCGCTCTCATACGGGTTGCGGCTCTCGGTTGAGGGTCGCGTAGTGGGCCTGCTCGAACTCCACGGGACTCATCATGCCCAGGGTGCTGTGCAGGCGCCGGTTGTTGTACCGGTCGACCCAGCCGGCGGTGGCGAACTCGACGTCGGTGCCGGTCCGGTAGGGCCCGGGGTGGAAGATGGTGGTGCGGATGCACTCGGTCTTGAACAGGCCGATCAGGCACTCCATCAAGGCGTTGTCGTATGCATCTGCGACCGATCCGATCGAGGGCCGGATGCCTTGCTCGGCGAGGTGATCGGTGAAGGTGATGGAGGTGTATTGACCGGATTCAACCGGTCGATGCAACACCGGCTTGTTGGGCTGAGAGTAGTAGCTCGTTGAAGGCTTCGACTGGGGTCTTCCAGTCGAGGGACTTGCGGGGCCTGGTGTTCAGGGTGTGAGCGACGGCCTCGAGGTCGTCCGCCGTCCATCGTGAGATGTCGGTGCCCTTGGGGAAGTACTAGCGCAGCAGTCCGTTGGTGTTCTCGTTCGTGCCTCGCTGCCAGGGCGACTGCGGGTCGGCAAAGAACACCGGGATGCCGGTCTCGACCTTGAGCTGCGCGTGGGCGCTCATCTCCTTGCCGCGGTCCCAGGTCAGCGACCGGGCCAGCTGTGCGGGCAGGTCGGACATCGTGTCTCACCGACGTCGGTACGCACGGTCTTAGACGTCTTGCCGTTCGGGGAGTTCCCGCTACCGTGACCCGATGGATGGTGCCGGTCGTAGCCCCGGTGCTCGGCCATCTCCACCTGCATCGCGGTCTCTAAGACCTGCTTGGTCAACCCGGTCAGCAACCCACCCGGCCCGGTCAGCTCGATACCGCTGCTCCGCGCCGCGTCGACCAGCGCTCCGCCAGCAAAGCAAGTCCAGGATCCCCTGCCAGCACCACATCGGCGCCAGCGGTCTCGTCGTGCGTATCACTGCTGCTCATACGTGATCATCTCCAGACCACGGCCCTCGCGCAGTGGAGGTCACGCCGTGCCACTTACACAAATTTTCGGACAGACCCAGTCCGGGCCGCAGCCGATGGCGGCCACGCCGCTACGCTGCCCGGGTGTTCGCTGTGATGGAGAGGGGACTGGACATTCAGGACCGTGAGATGGCATCCGGGCGCGCCTGGTGACGCGCCCTTGCAAGATCGGTGTTCAACTGCCCGAGGTGGAGCGGTTCTTGCCGTGGCCGGAGTATCTGGACTTGGCGCGGCGAGCGGAGGGAGTCGGCTACGACTCGATCTGGGTGGGCGACCACCTGATCTACGACCTGCCGGACGGGTCGACACGCGGGCCGTATGAGGCGTGGACGACGCTCGCGGCAATCGCGGCGGCCACCGAACGAGTGGAGATCGGGCCACTCGTTGCGTCGGCGAGCTTCCACGCGCCGGCGATGTTGGCCAAACAGGCCGCGACGGTCGACGCGATCTCACAAGGCAGGCTCATTGTGGGGCTCGGGGCGGGCTGGAACCGGCGGGAGTTCGACGCGTTCGGCTTTCCATACGATCAGCGCGTCTCGCGCTTTGAGGAAGCGCTGGCCATCATCGCGCCGCTGCTGCGGGAAGGGCGGGCAACGTTCCACGGTCGGTTCTACGACGTCGACGACTGTGTGCTGGACCCGCGCCCGATCCGGGAGGGCGGGCCGCCGATCATGTTGGGCTCCAACAGCCCGCGGATGCTGAGCATCGGGCTGCCGATCGTGGACTCCTGGAACGTCTGGTGGAGCATCTACGACAACTCGGTCGAGAGGTTCGCTGAGATAAAGGCCGAGGTCGACGCGGTCATGCCGCAGGGGCGGTATGTCGAGGCGACGGCTGCGGTCCTGGTCACCCTCCCGGGTGGTAAGGGCCGGCTGATGGGTGACACGTACGACACCAGGGTCACGACGGTCACGCCCGACGACCTCGGTGACCAGGTGCGAGGGCTGGCCAACGCCGGCGCGACGCACCTGCAGCTCGTGCTGGACCCGATCACGGTCGATTCGATCGAAACAGTGGGTGAGGTGCTGGCTGAGCTCGAGAGTTGAGGGGTTTCGGTTGACATCTTGACCTGCCACCCAGGTGCTTACATGTACTGCCGGATCCGTCCTTTCAGAGCAGGCAGTGCGACGCCGAGGTAGTGGAGGCCGCTGTGACGCATCCCTGACCGCAGTCGTCAACGAGATCAAGCAACGTCTCGGCCGCGATTTCGCCCTGCCCGGGGGCGTGCGCACCGCGCGAATCTTCGCCCGACTCGGCCCGATCGACCAGTACATCCTGCTCATCGAGCCCATCGCCCTCGGCGACGGGCAACGACTATTCGACCACCGCACCACCCTCACCCAGGTCCCCGTCAAGGCGTATCCATGCGGAATCACCCGGCTGATCCACCAGCCCGTTTAATGACATCTCCCCACCGAACCTCCCTGCCGTTCGGTGCGGCTCCGGCCCTCGGCGCTTCAGAGGTCCCCGGCTTAGCCCGTGGCGGGATCGATCATGCTAGGGAAGCCGCGAATGTACTCCCGGTGCCCCCTCGGGCGCCTGATCCGCAGGACCGCTCGACACGAACCCGTAGCCCGCGTCCGGCCGCTTGCCCAGTCGTATGCCGTGCCGCTGCCGCTCGCCACGCAACGGCGAACAACTGCCATCGACCTCGATGGTGAAAATGACAGGTCGGGACGCGCCCTCGTCTGCTGGGCTGCACTCATAGGGCGTCACACGCGGCGGTCGTGATTGATGGCGATGAGCGGGTGCCTGCGCCTCACTAGTCACGCTGTTGGCTGCATTGTCGGTGCCGTCATGGCGTCGCCAGGTAGTCCTGAAGGGCGTCGAGCCGGTCGTCCCAGTCGTGGGCGAGCGCCGCCAGAAACTGCTGGGCGATCTGCACGGGTGCGGGCCGCAGGCGGTAGCGCACCCGCCGGCGCTCTCCAGGCTCGGGCATGACCAAGCCGGCGTCGGCCATGAGGGTGAGGTGCTTGGCGATGGCTTGGCGGGTGATCGGCAGCCGGGCGGCAAGATCGGTGGCGGTGGCCGGACCGTCGGTGGCGAGGGCGGCGAGGATGGCGCGGCGGGTCGGGTCGGCGAGCGCTACGAAGACCTGCTCGGCAACGGCTTCGATGTCAGGTGCCATCGACGTGTTCTGCCAGGTCAGCCAGCTCTCGCGACCAGCCCTCACTGTGGGAGTCGTAGGTCTTGCGCCGGGTGTCGATGGGTAGCTGTGCGAAGCCGCTCTCGACGACGCGCAGCAAGGTGCCGGCGCCGCTGGGCTCCAGGGTGAACTCGACGTAAGTGCGGCGGGGGTCGTCCTCGGGGAGGTCGGGCAGTCGCCAGGTATATGCGAACACCGTGGGTTCCTCGACACGCTCGATCCGCATGTCGACCGTCATGCCGCCCGCGAAGGTCATCGTGGCCGCGCCGCCTGGGCGCAGGTCGATGCTCGCCCGCTCACCGAACCACGCACTCAGACCGTCGGCCGTGGTGAGCGCCTGCCACACCTCTCGCGGCACACGGGCCAGGGTCACAGTCCGCTCGATACGGTCGGGGAACGCCATGTCTTCCTCCTTGGGAGCGACTGTGGATGATGCCGGGCAAGGTCGCTGACCCGGGGCTGCCTGGTCACGCCTGGCAGTCCCCGGGGCAGACGTGGATCAGGCGGTCTCCTCGGCGGCACGGCGGGCGAGATCTCGGTGGCTGCGGTTGGGAGCGCCCGGGCCACCCTCGACCAGCTCGCGCAGGCTGGTGCCGACGAAATGATCCCAGCTGCGGCTACACATGTTCTTGCACTCGAGCTCGTCGTTCAGGCCGCGGTGCTCGAAGGTGACCTGGCAGGAGCCGTCGTCGATCGGCGTGATGGTGAACGTCGGCTGGGTGCCAACCCAGTCCTCCATGAAGGTGCACTCGATTACCGTCCAGCGGACGGTCGTCGGGCGCGTCGCCTCGTCGACACGGACGAGGAGAGGCGGCTGACTCGCCACCATCGGAAACCGCAGCTCGCCATCGGCCAGGCCGGAGCCCGTCACAGGGCTCCACCAGGCGGTGAGCGCATCGGTCGTGGTGACGGCGTCGAACACGGCGTCAGCCGGGGCGTTG
>JANYIP010000208.1 GCA_025361995.1 Streptomycetales bacterium
CGGTCGCCACCAGCGCGCCCGCAGGCAGGTGGAGCAGGGCGTTCCCCGACGTCTACCGGGTCGAGCTGCCGTCGCTGCGTACCGCCGGGTGGTACACGGTCGAGACCGGCCCGGGTGTGACAGCGGCCCCGATGCGGCTGCGCATCGCGTACGCCGCCGACCTGTACGCCATCCCGCTGGACGCGACGGTCGCCTTCCTGCGCAACCAGCGCGACGGCGCCGACGTGGTCCCCGGTCCGCTGGACCGTCAGCCGTCGCACCTGTTCGACGCCCACGCGACGACATACCTCCCGCCGACGTACGACGGGAACGACACCCTGGTCGGCAACCTGCAGAAGGTGGGCGGCCCGGTCGACGCCAGCGGCGGCTGGTTCGACGCGGGCGACTACATCAAGCTGGTGCAGACCGCCTCGTACACGGACACGATGCTGTTCGTCGCCGGGCGCAGCCACCCCGGCGACGCCGCGCTGTCGGCCGAAGCGCTGCACGGTCTCGACTGGCTGGGCAAGATGTGGGACGACCAGACCCGCACGCTGTACTACCAGGTGGGCATGGGTGACGCGGACTGGCCGCGGATCGTCGGCGACCACGACGTGTGGCGGCTGCCGCAGGCGGACGACCAGCTCAACGTGAAGCCGGGCGACCCGTCGTACTACCTCAAGTACCGGCCGGTCTTCCGCGCCGGGCCGGCCGGCTCACCGGTGAGCCCGAACCTCGCCGGCCGCCTCGCCTCGTCGTTCTCGCTGGCCGCGCAGTCGATGGCGACGACCGACCCGGCTGGCGCCCGGATGTGGCTCGCCCGCGCACATCACGTCCTCGCGCTGGCGAACACTCACCCCGGCGAGCTGCTCACCGCCTCGCCGCACGACTACTACCCCGAGTCGTCGTGGCGGGACGACCTCGAGCTCGGCTGGACCGAGCTCGCCGCCGCGGACCGCGCGCTCGGCCTGCCCTCGACCGCGGACCTGCGTACGGCCGCCGGCTGGGCCGACGCTCGCCTGCGCTCGAACGAGCCCAAGGACACCCTGAACCTGTACGACGTCAGCGCGCTCGCTCACTCCGAGCTGCTGGGGCTGCTCGCTACCGGGACGTCGCCCGGGCTCGCGGTCACGGCCGACCGGCTGCACGCCGACCTGGTCCGCCAGCTCGACCAGGCGCGCGGGAAGGCCGCCCGCAACGCCTTCGGGCTCGGCCTGTGGCTGGCTGACGGCGACCCGTCGCCGCACGCGTTCGGCCTGGGCGCCACCGCGCTGCTCGCCGACGCCGCGGCCGGCCCGCGCGCCGACGTGGCCAGCGACGCGCTGCACTACGCGCTCGGTGCCAATCCCTGGGGGACGACCTTCGTGATCGGCCTAGGCGCCGTCTTCCCGAACTGCCCGCAGGACCAGATCGCCAACCTCTCGGGGCACCTGGACGGCACGCCGCCGCTGCACGCAGGTGGGGTCACCGACGGGCCGGGAGCGGCGTCGGACTTCGAGGGCCTGGGGATCCCGGCCGGTGCTCGGGCCTGCTCGGTGCCGGGTTTCGCGGCGTTCGACGGCGAGGGGTTCCGGTACGTCGACGACGTCCAGGCCTGGCCTAGCGTGGAACCCGCTGACGACTACACGGCGACCGCGCTGCTGGCCTTCGCCCTCGACTCTGCCTCCTGACCACCCGCCCACCCTGACGATCGGCGTGATCGAGCACCACCGATTGCCCACACCAGCAGCTATCCGGTGGTCAACGACGTCTCGGGCTTGGCTTTGGGAAGCGGCGTGGCCAGCTCACGAAGCCGAGCCCGCCAGCCCGCCACGACGGTCCCGGCCGGGCGATGACGTACGACGGTGATCTCGCGCAGCGCGACCGACACATCGCCGAAGACGATGAACAGCGCCATCGTGACCAGGAGCGGGGTCTTGCTGTGGTGGACCCCTGGCGGGTGGGCCAGCACCAGCCCGTTTCTGACGGCGAACTGGCGAGCCCGAACAGTGCGAGCCAGACGCGGCGGCTCCAAGCCCTGATGGTCCAGCCGGGCAGGAACTGCAGCGGGAGCAGGGTGATGACGCAGCCGACCAGGCCGCCCACGACCATCGACGCGAGCAGGTCATCGGCCAGGACCAGCCGTTGCGATGCACCCGCCCGAGCACCGCGCGTGCTGAGCGGTACCCAGACGAACCAAGCGAGCAAGGCGAGCGTCAGCGCGGTCACCGAGGTCAGCGTTGCGACCCGGCACTTCTGGTCGCGGGCCAGCTCGCCGGTGAACGCCACCGTCGCGACGACGCCGTAGAGGTAGCCGGGCTGGAAGTCGGCCACCCGGGAGATCAGGACGCAGGCCGCAGCGATCAGCAGGCCACCGGGCAGGGCGTGGAGGTGGTGCGGGAGCGGCCGGTGCTGCCGGCGGTGGTAGAGCACGGACATCCCCGCCGGTACGAAGACAGCGATCAGGGTGGCCGTCAGGATCGCGAGGCAGCTGTCGAGCGACCCCAGGTCGCGGCCGAAGGCAGGGTCGAGGCCTGCGCCACCGGTCACGGAAGTCCTCGTAGTTCTCCTCGAACGTCAGGTTGAACAGGTGCGCAGGGAACGTCAGCAGCAGCACGCCGCTGCCGGCCAGGCCGACCCCCACCGTCACCTGACCACCGGGCCGAACGCCTCGGCCGGGGTGGCCAGCGAGCTGGCGAGCGAGGAGACCTGGGGCTGCGTCGGGTGCCACTGCCGCCGCGATGCCGTGCCGGCTCCCCCCGACCGTGACCGTCGCCGTCACGCGGTCGGAGCTGGTATCGATCACGGACACCGTCCCGGCAGTGAAGTTCGCGCTGTACACGGTCGTGCCGTCGGTGCCGCGCTGGCCGAGGGCGCAAGGACGGCGAGAAGCAAGGCGGTGGCGGCTGTGGCGAGCGACGTCACCATCGCGGCAACGGCCGCGCGCCGGCCGCGACGCCATCCCATGTCAAGGCTCCTCGACCGTCTGATCCCCACCGGGGGCATAGGGGAGCACAATCGGGAGCAGAATGCTCGCATGAGGATCCACGCGGTCCAGCTCGCCACTGATCAGGGCGAGCCCAACGACGAACGGGTGGCCCGGGCGACAGCCCTGGTACGGGCCCAACACGGGGCGGACCTGGTGGTGCTGCCCGAGCTTTGGGTGCAGGGCGGGTTCGCGTACAAGACGTTCGCGTCGACCGCCGAGCCGCTGGACGGGCCGCTGGTCGGGGCCCTGTCCGCGGCATTGATACTCGCAGCGCAAGAGAGCGCGAAGCCGCTAATCAATAAGTATCTAAACGTTCTCATAGTGGTTTCTCCTTTACGTAGTGGCGATCTGAGATCGCGGAAGGAGTGGCTTCGA
>JANYIP010000303.1 GCA_025361995.1 Streptomycetales bacterium
GGTTCAGTTTGGCCGCCCGCTGCAACGGGTGACCGAAACAGTGCCAGCGCTGCGGCAGGCGCTGAGCGGCCAGCGGCTCGACTGCGACGGCGAGTATGCGCGGGCCAAGGGTTTCGTCCTGCGCGCTGTTCCGGCGTCGCCGCCCAAGATCCTGCTGGCCGCCCTCAACTCCAGGATGCTCGAGCTCGCCGGTGAGCTCGCCGACGCGGTGTGGCTGGCCCTCGTACCCGTGCGGGGCGTGGAGCAGGCACGAGAGGCCGTGGCCCGCGGGGCGGCCCGAGTGGGGCGTCCCGTGCCCGGGCTGCAGCAGTCCGTGCTGTGCTGCGTGACCGACATGCCGGCCGGGCCGCGCGAAGCCTTCCGGCGCCAGCTGGCCTTCTACCTGAACTCCCCTGACTACCGTCGCGCCCTGACGTGGCACGGCTTCGGCGAGGAAGCCGCGCAAGCGGCTGCTGCCATCGAGCACGGTGACCGCACCGGGGTGGCCGCGGCGGTGTCCGACCGGCTGATCGACGAGCTGGCGGTGTTCGGGACCGCCGGCGAGGTACGCACCCGGCTCGACGCCTACCGCCGCGCCGGTGTCGACGACCTGGCCATCATGGTCTTCGGCGGACCGGCCCGGCCGACCCTCGAAGCCCTTGCACCTGCCGCAGCCCATGCCGCGGTCGGTGGCTGACCATGGACGTCGGTGTCCTTCTCGCGCAGGCCCAGATCTGCGACATCCTCGCGCGCTACTGCCACGCGGCCGACCGGGGGGACTGGGCCCTCCTTCGCACCTGCTACCACTCGGACGCGCACGACGACCACGGCCGGTACAGCGGAGGTGTCGACGGCCTCGTCGACTACGTCAGTGCAGTGGCGCGGTCGCTGACGTACACCAGTCACCAGCTGGGTCAGAAGTGGATCGAGGTCGAGCCCGGTCGCACGACGGCACGCGCCGAGACCTACTGCTTCGCCGCGTACGGCCGCCGATCACCCAAGGACGGCTCAGAGTGGTTCATCACCCAGGGACTGCGCTACCTGGACCGGTTCGAGCGGCGGGACAACCGCTGGGCGATCTCCCGTCGCGCCGTGGTCATGGACTGGGAGCACGTGTCACCCGTGACGAACCCTCCACGCCTCGACGACTGGCTGCGTGGAGCGGTCGGCCCGGCAGACCCGGCCCACACCTTCTTCTCGACCGAGCACCTGTACCCCGTCAGTGCTCGGCGGCCACCTGAGGCTCAGGATCAGGAAGCTCGGCGATCCACCGGAGCAGGTGCTGGTTGAACTGCTCCGGTCGTGCCTGGTGCAGCCAGTGACCTGCGCCCTCCCACCCGACGGCCTCGCTGCCGGCCGGCAGGTCGAGCGCGCCTTCCCACGCCGCTCTTGCCGGGTCCTGGTAGAAGCTCAGGACCGGCGACGTCAGCCCGCCGAGATAGGCCGCGCTCTGCTCGGCGTAGCCGAACTGGTCAGCGGGTTCGTACATCGCCCGGAAAGCCGACCGCACCACCTGCGGGTCACCACCCAACGTACGACGGCGGTGCCACGCCACCAGAGCCGGCGAGATCTCAGCGCCCTCGACCCCGCCCAGCGCACCGACGGCAAGCTCAACGGCAGGCACGGCGGGATCGCCCAGCATGGCAACGACCTGGCCGATGAGGTCGCCTACCGGGCCTTGTGCGCCGTACGCCCCTTCGACCGACACGATCCCGACGACGCGATCGGGCTGCTGCACGCCGCAGGCCACGGCCACCATCGCACCCAACGAGTGCCCGACGAAGACCGCTGGCCCGCAGCCGATCTGCTCGAGCAGGGCGAAGACGTCACGGGCGAGCTGACGCGGGTCGTACCCGTCCCCGGGGTCGGACGAGCGCCCGTGCCCCCGCAGGTCGATCGCGATGACGCGGTGCTCGGCGGCAAGGGCAGCGAGCTGCCAGCTCCAGTCGTGGGAGTCGCAGGTCCAGCCATGGACCAGCACGACGGGGAGGGCGCCCTCCCCCTCGTCGGTGTAGAAGAGGCGCAGGTCGTCCAGGTCGGCGAAGGGCATGTCGGGAGCATTGCAAAAGATGACGCTAACGTCAATGTCATACGGATGAAACTAAGCAGAAGCCTTGCGGCGCCTCGGCGCGGGCTTGGACGTGACCACCGGAACATCGATCGGTATGCCGACAGCCTTGGCCCAGATCCGGGCCATCGTGGCGATCGCGACCCGCTCGTCGATGTCCTGCTTCAGCACGTAGCAGGCGAAGGCATAGTCACCGACCATCCCGCCGAGCGCCTGGGCGGCGTGCGCGGGGTCCAGGTCCGGATCACCTCCGCGGGCCTGGAACGCGACGATGGCCGCCTTGATCCGCTCAGTGAAGCGAAGGATGATCCCCAGCCGGATCTCTCGGACCTCGTCGTCGAAGGCGACGACCTGCTCGAGGATGCGCATCATCTTCGCGTTCGCCTTGTAGACGGCCATGAACTGCCGGATCGTCGCCTCGAGCTGCGCATACGCGGATGCCTCGTGCAGGCCTTCCTCCTCCGTGGAGCCCACGTACAGCTCCTCGACGAGCTGATCGATCAGACAGCGGAGGATGTCGTCCTTGGAGTCGAAGTACACGTAGAACGTGCCGTGCGAGACGTGCGCCTGCGTCACGATGTCGGTGACCCGGGTGTCGAAGTAGCCTTCGCGCTCGAAGACGTCCTGCGCGGCCTTGAGCAGCTCGTCGCGACGACGCTGCCCCTTGACGGTGGGCGGTCCAGGTCGCATCCCGACTCTTCCTCTCGTGGCCGCTGCAGCAAGCTGATTTCCTGCCGCGGCGTTTCATGACGTTGACGTCAGGTGGAGGATATCGTCGGTCATGACCAATCTCGAATCCGGCGCTCCGCCCGACGTGGTCGGTCCCTACCTGGCTAGCGTCCTGGACGACGCCGCCTGGGGGACAGCCAGCGTCACCGTGCTCGCTGGCGGCAGGAGCAACCTCACCTACCGGCTGGACTCGTCGGCCGGATCGGTGGTGCTCCGTCGTCCTCCGCTGGGTCCGATCCTGGCGACGGCGCACGACATGGGCCGGGAGACAAGGGTCATGTCAGCGCTGGCCCCGACGACGGTCCCCGTCCCCGCGATCCTGCACCTGTGCACCGACGAGACGCTGCTGGGTCGCCCGTTCTACGTCATGGAGTACGTGGACGGTCACGTCTGCAGCACCGAGCTGCCGCCCGGGTACGCACCGGATCCAGCCAGCCGGCGGGCGGTCGCCGAGGGGCTGGTCGACGTGCTGACGCAGCTGCATGCCGTCGACCCGTCAGCCGTAGGCCTCGACACCTTCGGCCGGCCCGACGGCTACCTCGCGCGACAGATCACCCGGTGGCAGCGCCAGTGGGCGGCGACACCCATGGCCGGAGTTCCCGGGCTCGACACGCTGGCAACTAACCTCGCCGCGTCGGTTCCTCCGTCGGCCAGGTCGGGCATCGTCCACGGCGACTACCGCCTCGACAACACCATCCTGGACCGTGACACCCCCGGTCTGATCGGTGCCGTCCTGGACTGGGAGATGTCCACGCTCGGCGACCCGATCGCGGACCTGGGGATCCTGCTCGCCTACTGGACGCAGGCCGACGACGACGACGTACGCCGCCGGGCAGCGATCGTGCCCGGCGCAACTGCCGCCCCCGGCTTCCCCACCCGCAACCAGGTCGCGGAGCTCTACGCCAAGGGCTCGGGCGCCGACCTGGATGCCTTGCCCTGGGCACTGGCGTTCGCCTTCTTCAAGCTGGCCGTCGTGTGCGCAGGCGTCGTGGCCCGGGTCGATGGAGGTGGCTTGGGCGACCAGCGCGCCGACGACAGCGTCAGAGGCTGCGTCGCTCCCCTCGTCGAGCTGGGACGTGCGACGCTGGCCGACGCGCAGCTCTACTGAGAGTCGCCGTAGAGGTACTCGTCGAGGATGACGTGGAAGTCGGATACCCGTACTTCCTGGCCCTGGGTCGCGAGGAACAGATTCTCCAGCCCGTCGGAGTGCAGCCCGAGCTGGACCTTGGGGAGCGCGGTGAAGTCCTGGTCAGGCACCCGCCCGACCTTCGCGCCCTCTTCCAGGAACTCGTGCTCGCGCTTCTCCTTCGACGCCTCTTCCTCTTCGGTCAGCCAGTTGAAGATGAACAGGTCGAAGAAGCACCGCTCCGGGTCCGCCACGTCCGGGCGCATGCGCGCTGCGATGAAGTGGCCGGCGAAGACGTTCATGATCGTGTTGGGGAAGAAGAAGTAGTGGTGGTCGTCGATGAGCTGCTCGTCGGTCAGCCCGGCATAGTCCCGGGCCAGCTCCTCGGCGGTGCGACGTCCGCCTTCGACCAGGGCGTCCCGGACGGTGAAACCAGGAGTGAGCGTCGGCTTGCCGTCGACCTCCTGGAAGTGCGGCGACTGCCGGATCATCTTGCCCATGATCCCCGAGCCGGGCTTGGCCAGCTCGTTGAGCACGCCCTGCTCGGTGGGGTTCGGTGCCTTCGGGCTCGGGATCCCCATCGGCATGTACATGGCGCTGTGCCGACCGAGCGCCTCGTACGTGGTGGTCTCGTCGTCGGTGTAGCGCAGCAGCTGCGGGTGCACCCCCTGCAGGTGGTAGACGTCGAGGAACCCGTCGACCATCGTCTTCCAGTTGGCGGCCATGGGCAGGGTCACACTGGCCGTGCAGGTGTGCAAGTCCCAGTGGTACGGCGCCAGCTTCTGCGTCAGCGGGCCCAGATAGTCGAGCAGCGGTTCCGGCTCCGGGTCCAGGTTCACGAACACGAAGTGGTTCCAGATGTCGACACTGACCTTGCGCAGGGCGAAGCACGCGTCGTCGAACGCGGGGAAGCCCTCGCGGTCGGGGACGCGCACGAGCTTGCCCTCGAGGTCCCAGGTCCACCGGTGGTAGTTGCAGGCGAGCTCGTCCTTCACGCTGCCGGTCCCGCCGCGCAGCCGGTTGCCGCGGTGCGGGCACACGTTGTGGAAGGCCCGCAGGACATCGTCGTCACCCCGAATGATGAGGACCGACTGGTCCCCCACCTGGTGCTCGTAGAAGCTCCCGGCGCCAGGGAGGTCGTCGTCGAGGCAGGCCCACTGCCACACCTTCCGCCACAGCCGCTCGTTCTCCAGCTTGGCGAACTCGCCGTCGAGGTACCGCTGCTTGGGGACGCGGCCTGTCTCCGGCTGGAAGCGCAGGGACTCGAAGTCGTGCGTGACGGTCGGCGTTGCCATGAAGTCCTCCTGATCGGGCGGCATCTTCGCCAGTCTATGACATTGATGTCAATATTGAAACTACCGAGAGAGGCAGTCAGTCCGCGACCGCCGCCGACTCTTCGGCGGCAGCCCCCAGCGCAGCCGGCTTGACCGAGCGCCTGCGAAGCTCGAGGGCCCTGCGCTGACGCCAGACCGCGAAGGCGACGGCGGAGATCAGCGCCACCCCGTTGAACATGTCGCTCAACCACTGGACGGACGTCACCAGCTGCAAGCCCTTGACACCGGTGGCCAGGACGAAGACAGCGATGACGGTCCCCCAGACGTTGAAGCGCCCGGGGTGCAGCTGGGTCGAACCGAGGAACGCAGCTGCGAACGCCGGCAGGAGCAGCCCAGGACCGAACGCCAACGACGGGCCGGAGAGCGACGCATAGCAGACCCCGGCGATGCCGCAGATGCTGGCCGAGCAGATGAGCGTCAGCCAGGTCCACCGCCCGACCGGGACCCCGGACAACCGCGCAGCCTCCGCGTTTCCTCCCACCGCCTGCACATAGCGGCCGGCTGGAGTGTGGGCCATCCCCCACCAGACGACGACCGCAAGGATCAGCATGTAGAAGACGACGACCTGGAAGCCCAGGACCTCGCGCTGGGTGAGGTCGGTCCACGCGGAACCGACCGGCGGGAGCGGCTGGCGCTGCCCGGTCACGACCGACTGCAGGGCCCCGATGATCGCCCCTGCGCCCAGCGTCGCGATGAACGAGTTGACCCCGAGCCGCACCACGACGAAGCCGTTGAAGACGCCGATGAGTGCGCAGCACAGCAGGGTGACGATGATCGAAGGCCACATCGACCAGCCGTTCACGGTCTGCAGCACCGAGACCAGGATGGTCGAGAAGTTGATCGTCGCCCCGGCTGACAGGTCGTACGCCCCGGCGGCCAGGGGGACGAGGACCGCGATCGCGAGCATCGTCTCCACTGCTTGCGTGGAGGCGATCGCGTGCACGGTGTCCATCGTCGGGAACGTCTGCGGCTCCCAGACGGAGAAGACGACGATGAACATGGCCCACAGGTAGAGGCCACTGAACCGGTCGAACCGGAAGCCGCCGAAGCGCGGGACTGTCATGACGCCTGAGCTCTCGTTAGTGCCAGCGACGCACGAGTGATGCTGGCAGCGGTGACGTCGGGGCCGACGAGCTCGGTGGCCAACGTGCCTGCGCTCAGCACGATCACCCGGCTGCACAAGGTCGCCAGCTCCTGATGGTCGGACGAGCTCACCACCACGCAGGCGCCCGCGCGGGCGGCGGCGGCGATGTGCCCGTGCAGCAGTGCCTTGGCACCGATGTCCACCCCCTGCGTGGGGTCGTCCAGCAGCAGCACTTTTGGCTCGAGCCGCAGCCACTTGGCCAGCAGCACCTTCTGCTGGTTGCCACCGCTGAACGTACGCAGATCGCGCTCGGCCGCGGCGGCCGGGCGTACTCCGAGCCGCTCCAACCAGTGCGCTGCCGTGACGCGCTCGCGGCTGCGACGGATCACCGGGAACTGCCAGAACGGCCGCAGGTCGGACAGCGAGACGTTCTCGCGTGCCGTCAGGGTCATCACCCCGCCGCAGGCGTGCCGGTCCGAGGGCAGATAGGCGACGCCCCCCGCGATGCTGTCTCGGGGCGAGCCCGGGGCGAGCACCGCACCCGCGATGCTGACATACCCGCCGTCGCGCGGCTGGGCACCGAAGATCGCCGGGAGAACGTTCTCGCGACCCGAGCCCGCCACCCCTGCGATGCCGATCACCTCTTCGCCTTGGCCCTCGAAGCTCAGCCGCAGCAAGGGGCCGCTAGCGAGGTCGACCACCGCCAGGACCGGGGCGTCCGACCGGACAAGGCGGGGCGGGGCGGCCACTTCGCTCACCCGCCCCCCGACGATGAGGTGCACCAGGTCCTCGTGCGTCAGCCCTGCGGTCGGGGTGGCCGCCGCCACGACCACCCCGTCCCGCAAGACCGAGACCACGTCCGCCACCTCGAAGACTTCGGCGAGGTGGTGGGTGACGTAGAGAACGCCGACCCCGGATGCCGCGGCAGCCACGACCATCCGATGGAGGTCAGCCACCTCAACAGCCGGCAGCGCAGCCGTCGGTTCGTCCAGCACCAGCAGGACGGGCGCGCTGTGCTCGTCCACCTGCATTGCTCTCGCCAGGGATACACCGGTCCTGGCGGCCGCCGGCAGGGTCCCGACCAGCTGGTCG
>JANYIP010000307.1 GCA_025361995.1 Streptomycetales bacterium
CTAGTCCATGATCAACGAAAGCGGGCGGGCGAGGCCGGGGCGAGGGGCGGAGGCTAGAGCCAGCCGGTGCGTTTGAAGGTGCGGTAGAGGGTGCCGCAGATGGCGAGCATCAGCCCGATGGCCAGCGGGTAGCCGTAGCGCCAGCTGAGCTCGGGCATGTGCTTGAAGTTCATCCCGTAGATGCCGGCGATCATGGTGGGTACGGCCAGGATCGCGACCCACGCGGAGATCCGGCGCATGTCCTCGTTCTGCCGGTTGCCGACCTGGGCCAGGTGCGCCTGCAGGATCCCGTTGAGCAGCAGCTCCAGCGACTCGACCTGCTCCTGCACGCGCAGCAGGTGGTCGTTGACGTCGCGGAAGAAGGGCCGCGCATCCCGCGGGATGGCCGGCATCTCCTGCGTCGCGATGCCGCCGAGAGCCTCGACCAGGGGGACGACGGCGCGCCGGAACTCCTGCAGCTCGCGCTTCAGCTTGTAGATGCGCTCGAAGTCGTCGGTACGGGCCGGGGAGAAGACGCTGGCCTCGAGCTCGTCCACGTCGATCTGGAGCTCGGCGGCGACGGTGATGTAGGTGTCGACCACGGTGTCGGAGACGGCGTAGAGGACAGCCGCCGGACCGTGCGCGAGGACGTCGGGGTGGCCCTCCATCCGGGCCCGCACTCCGGCGAGCTCGGTCCCGTCGCCGTGCCGCACGGTGATGGCCATGTCAGCCCCGACGAACAGCGAGATCTCGCCGGTCTCGACGTCGGAGGTGGCGTCGATGTACGTGAGGGTGCGGAGCACCACGAAGAGGGAGTCGCCGTAGACGTCGACCTTGGGTCGCTGGTGGGCCTTGACGGCGTCCTCGACAGCCAGCGGGTGGAGGTCGAAGACGCGGGGGCGACGCCGCGCAGGTCGGACTCGCTGGGCTCGAAGAGGCCCATCCAGACGAATGCGCCGGGATCACGCCGGGCCTCGGCGGCGAGCTTGACCAGGTTGTGCGTCTCCTCGACGCGCTGCCCACCCCGGTAGAGGGCGCAGTCCACGATCATGGCGTCGTCACGAGGACATTCTGTTCCACCGGCGGCCCCAGATGTCGCACAGATGCCCGCACCCGCCGGTGCGCCCCGTAGGTTCTGACTCATGACGACAGTGCTGCTGATCCGGCACGGGCGCACGCCCGCGAACGCCTCCGGGGTGCTGGCGGGCTGGACGCCGGGTGTGCACCTCGACGACACCGGCGTGACCCAGGCGGCGGCGCTGGGCGCGCGACTCCTGCCGGTACCGGTCGCCGCCATCGTGAGCAGCCCGCTCGAGCGCTGCCGCGAGACGGGTGCAGCGCTGCTGACCGGCCGCGAGGGGACGCCCGAGCACGTGGACGACCGGCTCGGCGAGTGCCGCTACGGGGACTGGAGCGGCAAGGCGCTGAAGGACCTGGCGAAGGACCCGCTGTGGAAGGTGGTGCAGGCGCACCCGAGCGCGGCGACGTTCCCCGGTCCTGAGGGCGAGTCGATGCGGGCGATGCAGGCACGCGCGGTCGAAGCGGTACGGGACTGGAACGCCCGGCTCGGCCCGGACACGATCTGGGTGGCGGTCAGCCACGGCGACGTGATCAAGGCGATCGTCGCGGACGCCCTCGGCATGCACCTCGACCAGTTCCAGCGGATCCAGGCGGACCCGTGCTCGCTTGCGGTGATCCGCTACACCGAGCTGCGGCCCTTCGTCGTACGCCTGAACGACACCGGCGGCAGCATCGACGCGCTGCTCCCGCCGAAGAAGAAGCCGACCCGCCGACGCGGGAGCAGCGACGCCGCGGTGGGTGGGGGAGCAGGGCCGTGAGCTCTCGCCTAGGGTCGTGACCATGCAGCGACAGGTCTTCGAGTACGACCCGCCGGACCGGTTCGTCGCCGGGACGGTGGGGGAGCCTGGCCACCGGACGTTCTACCTGCAGGCCAGCGGTGGCGGCCGAGTCACCAGCGTGGCGTTGGAGAAGCTGCAGGTCGCGGCGCTCGGGGAGCGTGTCGACGAGATCCTCGACGACCTGCTTCGGCTCTCCGGCGGCACTGCGGCACCGGCGCTGGTCCCGGTCGGACTGGACGATCTCGCGCCGCTCGACACCCCGGTGCTGGAGGACTTCAGGGTCGGCTCGATCGGGATCGCCTGGGACGGCGGCAACGACGTGCTGATCATCGAGGCGTACGCCGTGGTCGAGGCCACCGGCGAGGACGACCCGCTGGCCGAGCTGACCGACTCAGCCGGCTCAGCGGGCTCAGCGGGCTCAGCGGACGACAGCGACGAGGTGACGGCGGACACCGGTGGAGACCTGCTGCGGGTCCGGCTGTCGACTGCCGCGGCCCGGGCCTTCGCCAAGCGGGCACTGGCCGTCGTCGGCGCCGGCCGGCCACCCTGCCCGTTCTGCGGGCTGCCGCTGGACGCGACCGGGCACCTGTGCCCACGCCAGAACGGGTACCGGCGGCGGTGACGCCCGCCCTCGACGTGGAGGAGGCGCTCCAGCTCCTGCGCGCAGGCGAGCTCGACGTGCAGGGCCGCCTGGTGGACGCCTCGAACGCCACGCTCTACTGCACGGTGACGCTGGACGAGGTCGAGGCCGTCTGCGTGTACAAGCCGGTGGCCGGCGAGCGCCCGCTGTGGGACTTCCCGGACGGCACGCTGGCCAGTCGGGAGGTCGCCGCGTACGCCGTCTCGGCCGCTTCGGGCTGGGACCTGGTCCCACCGACGATCATGCGCGACGGTCCGTACGGCGTCGGGATGTGCCAGCTCTGGATCGATGTCGACGAGACGGTCGACCTCGTCGAGCTCTCGCGCAGCGAGCACCCGGACCTGCGCCGGATGTCGGTCCTTGACGCCGTCGTCAACAACGCCGACCGCAAGGGTGGTCACCTGCTGCCGACCACCTCGGGCCGGGTCTACGGCGTGGACCACGGGGTCTGCTTCTCGGTCGAGGACAAGCTGCGCACCCTGCTGTGGCAGTTCCGCGGGGACCCCCTCGACGACGAGTGCACCGAGGTGCTGAGCCGGCTGCGGGCCGACCTGGAGGGTCCCCTCGGCGAGACGCTGGCGAATCTCCTCGCCCCGGTCGAGGTCCGCAAGACGGTCCGCCGGGTCGACAAGCTGCTGCGGACCGGCCGGCACCCGCAGCCTTCGCAGGACTGGCCGGCGATCCCGTGGCCGCCGTTCTGAGCCGTCGGCCTTAGGCTGCGACGCGTGGATTCCTGGACCGGGCCCGACGTCCCGCACCTGACCGACGGCCTGACGCCGGCCCCGCCGCTGCGCCTGTTCGACACAACCACCGGCGACGTTCACCCGATCACCACGGGCCCGACCGCGCGGATGTACGTGTGCGGCATCACCCCCTACGACGCGACGCACCTGGGGCACGCCGCGACGTACCTGGCCTTCGACCTGCTCGGGCGGGTGTGGCGCGACGCGGGCCTCGACGTCCTGTACGTGCAGAACGTGACCGACGTGGACGACCCGCTGCTCGAACGCGCCGTGGCCACCGGGCAGGACTGGCGCGAGGTCGCGGCCCGCGAGACCGAGCTGTTCCGTACCGACATGGCCGCGCTGCGGGTGCTGCCGCCGGACTTCTACATCGGCGCCGTCGAGGCGATCCCGCTGGTGGTTGACCTGGTCGAGCAGCTCAAGGCCAGCGGGCAGGCGTACGAGGTGGACGGCGACCTGTACTTCTCGGTGCACTCGGACGAGCACTTCGGGTCGGTGTCGGGGCTGGACCGCGCGCAGATGCTGGAGATCTTCGGTGAGCGCGGCGGCGACCCGGACCGGCCGGGCAAGAAGGACCCGCTGGACTGTCTGCTGTGGCAGGCCGCCAGGCCGGGGGAGCCGTCCTGGGACACCTCGCTGGGCGCCGGCCGACCCGGCTGGCACATCGAGTGCACGGCGATCGCGCTGGCGCACCTGGGCATGTCTTTCGACGTGCAGGGCGGCGGCCGGGACCTGGTCTTCCCGCACCACGAGATGGGTGCCTCCGAGGCCCAGGTGGTCACCGGCGAGTGGCCCTACGCCCGCGCGTACGTGCACACCGGGATGGTCGGGCTCGACGGCGAGAAGATGTCGAAGTCCCGCGGGAACCTGGTCTTCGTGTCGACTCTGCGTGACGCCGGGGTGGACCCGATGGCGATCCGGCTGGCCCTGCTCGGGCACCACTACCGCACCGACTGGGAGTGGACCGACGCGGACCTCACCGGCGCTCAGGAGCGGCTCGCTGCCTGGCGCGCGGCCGTGGCTGCCACCGCCGGGCCGCCCGCGGAGGCGACGGTCGAGGCGATCCAGCTGGCGTTGACGGACGACCTCAACGCCCCCGCGGCGCTCGCGGCGGTGGACCGGTGGGCGAGCGACCGGCGGCTGCGCGGTGGCGACGACACCAGCGCGCCGGGACTGGTCCGCGACGCCGTGGATGCCCTGCTCGGCGTGCTCCTCTAGCAGCCTGCTAGCTGTCGACCTCTAGGAGTCGTCGCTGCGCCGGCGCAGGTAGCGCTCGAACTCCTGGGCGATGGCCTCACCGCTGGCCTCGGGGAGGTCGGCGGTGTCGCGGGCCTGCTCCAGCGAGGCGACGTACTCGGCGATCTCCTCGTCCTCGGACGCGAGCTCGTCGACGCCCCGCTCCCAGGCACGGGCGTCTTCGGGCAGGTCACCGAGCGGGACGGGGACGTCGAGCAGGTCCTCGACCTTGCGCAGCAGGGCCAGCGAGGCCTTCGGGCAGGGCGGCTGGGCGACGTAGTGCGGCACCGCGGCCCAGATGGACACCGCGGGCAGCCCGACCCGCCCGCAGGCCTCCTGGAAGACCCCGACGATGCCGGTCGGCCCCTCGTACCGGGAGATCTCCAGGTCGAGCTTGAGCGCCAGCGCGGGGTCGGAGACGGTCCCGGTGACGGGGATCGGGCGGCTGTGCGGGGTGTCGGCGAGA
>JANYIP010000270.1 GCA_025361995.1 Streptomycetales bacterium
TCTGTGTACACCTCGAGCCGGGACCCGTCAGGGTCGCTGAAGAACAGAACGCCGGAGTCCTCGCCAGGACCGTGCGAGACCACTCCCCCGTGGTGCATCTCGAGCCCCAGGACACTGCTGCAGAAGGCGAGCGACACGTCCCGGTCGGTGACGTTGAGGCCCACGTGCTCGGTGGTCAGCCGGATGGGTGTGGCGTACGTCGGGACCGCGGTCTGGCTCCGCGCCGCCGGCTTCGACGGGCCAGCAGGGACGAGCGACGCCGCAACCCAGAGCCTGCTCCTGCGACGTACCAGGGACGCGATCCGCACCCTGGTCTCTGCTCCCGTGGACTCCGCTGACTCCGCGGCGACCCGCACGCTGAACGCGGTTCTCGCGCACGGCCAGCGGCGACGACTGCTCGCCACGACGGGGCCGGTCGAGCAGATCGAGGTGGACGACCCGCCGAACCTCGCCGCCTGGCGGGCCGCCGACAACTTCCTGGAGCTCCTCGCCCAAGACCCGAGCCGGATCCGGCGCTGCGCGCACCCCGACTGCGTCCTGTACTTCTACGACCGCAGCCGTACGGGAAGACGGATGTGGTGCTCGATGACTGGTTGCGGAAACCGCGCGAAGGCAGCCCGGCACTACGCACGCACCAAGAACGCTGCGCCCGCGGGCTGAACGGTCTGCGGGACGGGGGTCTGCGGGACAAGCGTCAGCGGGACGGGCGTAGCGCCAGCAGCTGGTCGAGGTGCATCGAGAGGTGGTACGTGGCGTTGCCCTCGATCAGCTCCACGAGAGAGCCGGGACCGTCGCGCACGATGCGGCCGTCGTGGTGGATGACTACCGGGATCTGGGCGTCCGCGTCCTCGCTGCACAGGTCGCCGAAGGCCGCGGCGAGCTCGGTCGCCGAACGCGCCACGTCGTCGGCGAGGTCACCGAGATAGGCGAACTTGGAGGCGTAGGCCGTGAGCTGATCGATGTCGACCGCGGTCTCGTTGTCGTACGCACCAGTCCCGGTGGCCAGGACCTCCCGCGCGGCGAACGTGAAGTAGTCGTTGTTGATCGCCACGTGCGCCGCGATCTGCTCGGCGGCCCAGCCACCGGCCGGCCGTTCGAAGTCGCCGTCACGCAGCTCGCGCACCAGCGGCACGTACGCCTTCTCGAGATCCTCGGGCTGCATAACGCCAGGCTAGCGCTGACTGGCGCCCTGCTGTCGGGAGACTGGTGTTGGGTGGTGCCATGTCAGACCAGACGACCCTCCCCCACGCGTTCTGGCTGATCTGGGGCGGCACGTTGATCAACCGGCTTGGTCTGTTCGTCGAGCCGTTCCTCGTGCTCTACCTGACGACCCAGCGTGGCTTCTCCCCCGCCCAGGCCGGTGTCGCCCTCACGTGTTTCGGCGCGGGGGCGGCCATCTCGCAGGTCATCGGCGGCTGGTTGTCGGACCACGTGGGACGGCGGCAGACGCTCGCCGGCGGCATGGTCATGTGCGCCGCGTCCAACCTCGCCCTCGGCGCATCGCGCGGCTTCGCCCTCATCTGTGTGGCGGCCTTCGTGGCCGGGGTCGGTTCGGACATCTACCGCCCGGCGACCGCCGCGCTCGTGGCTGACCTGGTTGGGCCGGTGCAGCGCCGACGCGCGTTCGCGCTGCTCTTCTGGGCCGTCAACCTCGGCTACGCCGGGGCCTCCACCACCGCTGGCTTCCTCGCGGAGCACGGCTACACCCTGCTCTTCGTGCTCGATGCGGCCACCTGCCTGCTGTACGCGGCCATCATCTGGTGGGGCCTGACCGCCGACCCGCTCCGACCGCCTCGCGACGAGAGCACCCCCGCGGCGGGGTACGCCACCGCCCTGCGGGACCGGCTGATGCTCGCACTCGTCGGCCTCACGGTCCTGGGTGCGACCGTCTACATGCAGGTGATCAACACCCTCCCGCTCGCAATCGTCGGGCACGGGCTGTCCACCAGCACGTACGGGCTGGTGGCCGGCCTGAACGGTCTCCTCATCGTCGTGCTGCAGCCCTTCGCCCTGCGGGCTATCAGCCGGTTCGACCCGTTCCGGGTCCTCGCCGTCAGCCAGGTCCTGATCGGGCTGGGCTTCGGGCTCACCGCTTTCGCGACATCGCTGCTGCAGTTCGCGGGGACGGTTGCCGTGTGGACTCTCGGGGAGATCGCCGGGGCCGGCTTGATCGCCGCCCTCGTCGCGGACCTCGCGCCGCCAGAAGCCCGCGGCCGGTACGCAGCGGTATGGGGTACGTCGTTCGGCATCTCGGCCCTGCTGGCGCCAGCGATCGGGACCACCACGTACCAGTTCCTCGGCCCGGACGTCCTGTGGGCGGGATGCTTCGTCGCCGGTCTGCTGTCCGCGGGTGGCTTCCTCGCGCTGGCGCCGGCTGTGCGACGAAGGTCGACCGCGCTCGGCTAACCAGCCCGGCTATCCAGCCCGGCTAACCAGTCGGCCAGGTGTGGACCGGCTCGTTGCTGTGCATGAGCTCGGCGTACTCATGGGTCATCAGGCGCAGCGCGGACCGCCTGGACTCCCCCGCCGCCTCCAGCCGGTGCACCCGGTCGGTCTGCCAGACCGCCCCGTTGCGCCCGCTGGTGCAGCGCTGCTCAACGACACCGAGCAGCCGATCGCGCACCGCCGTGTCCACGCCCCAGCGGTCCAGCCCCTCGTACGCCATCGGCAGCAGCCGGCGCAGGACCAGCTCGGTGACCGGCACTTCGCCCGAACCGGGCCAGAAGACTTGCGCGTCGATCCCGCGGGTGGCCCCGGCAGTGAAGTTGTCCGCCGCCGCCTGGAAGGACATCTGGGTCCACACGGGGCGCTCGCTGTCGGCCAGCACCCGCAGCAGTCCGTAGTAGAGGGCGGCGTTCGCCATGACGTCCAGCACGCTGGGCCCGGCCGGCAGCACCCGGTTCTCCACCCGCAGGTGCGGGCGACCGTCGACAACCGCGTACACCGGGCGGTTCCAACGGTAGACCGTGCCGTTGTGCAGGCGCAGCTCCTGCAGCGCCGGCGCACCCCCGGCCTCCAGGACGGCCTCGGGGTCCTCGTCCTCGACGACAGGCAGCAGCGCCGGGAAATACCGGAGGTTCTCCTCGAACAGGTCGAACACGTTGGTGACGAAGCGCTCCCCGAACCAGACCCGCGGGCGGACCCCCTGCGCCTTCAGCTCCACCGACCTGGTATCGGTCGCCTGGGTGAAGACCGCGATCCGGCTCTCCCGCCAGAGCTCGCGGCCCAGGAAGTACGGAGAGTTGGCCGCCAGCGCGACCTGAACGCCAGCCAGGCACTGCGCCGCGTTCCAGTGGTCGGCGAACAGGTCGGGGCTCACCTGCAGGTGCAGCTGGACGCTCGTGCACGCTGCCTCGGGGGCGATCGTGTCGGCGTACGTCTCCAGGTCCTCGACGCCGTTGATCGCGATGTGCAGGTCTTCGCCACGAGCGGCCAGAATCTGCTCGTCCAGCAGGGCGTACCGCGGGTTGTGCGTGATCGCCTCGGACGTCACGTGCTCCGGCAGCAGCGTCGGCAGGATGCCCACCATGACCAGTCCGGCACCCGCCGCGTTCGCCTTCGCCTGGGCGGCGTTCAGCTGGTCGCGTACGTCACGCTCCAGGCCGGTCAGCGCGTCACCGCCCAGCGAGCGGGGCGCGACGTTGATCTCCAGGTTGAAGCGCCCGAGCTCGGTCTGGAAGGCCGGATCGTCGATGAGGGCGAGCACCTCGGCGCTGCTCATGGAGGGGTCGCCACCCGTGTCGACGAGGTTGAGCTCGATCTCCATACCGGTCATCGCCTCGCCCGACCGGTCGAACATGTCCGCGACCAGCATCCGAGCGAAGACGTCGAGGCAGCGGTGCACCTTCTCGCGGTAGCGCTGGCGGTCCTCGCGGGTGAAGACGGTGGCCGCGACCTCGTCGCCCATGGTGTGCCGCCTAGTCCCGCCGGAGGACGAGCGTGAGCTCGACGGTCATCTCGCCGCACACGTCGTCGTCCTGCTCGCGCCGGAACACGATGTGGCTAGCCCATTGCGGCCGCGTTCCCGCGGTGAGCTCGGCCTCGATCTCGGCGGCCGGTCGCAGCATCCGAGCCTCGCCGGTGACCGCACTGCGGGCCAGCTTGCTCCAGCTGATCTCGGCACTGACCGCCAGCGGCACGAACCGGTCGAGCCAGGGCTCGAAGTTCTTCACCAGCAAGGTGGCGGCAGCCATCTCGCCGAGGGTGAAGATCGCGCCGGCATGCGGGCCGCCCATGTGGTTGTGGCCGCTGACCAGATCAGGCAGTCGGAGCACGGCGTGGGGGGGGGGGGGGG
>JANYIP010000273.1 GCA_025361995.1 Streptomycetales bacterium
ACCACGGTGAAACGGCGGCCGTTCCAGATCGCGTCGTACGCGACCCGGTCGCGGGTGACACCGGGCCGGTCCTCGACGACAGCCTCGCGGCGGCCGAGGATCCGGTTGACCAGGGTGGACTTGCCGACGTTCGGACGGCCGACCACAGCGAGGACGGGGACCGGGCCGGTGTCCTCGGCCTCCAGGTCGTCGTCAAGGCCGACCGCGTACGCGGAGTACTCCTCGGCCGACGCATCCCAGTCGAGGCCGCCCGCCGTGTCGTCGGGACCGTTGCCACTCACTGGTTCACCTTGTCCTTGTCGCTCGTGGTGCCCGTGGTGCTGGTACCGCTCGTGCCGCTCGTGCCGCTCAGTCGGTCCAGGACGAGCTGGCTGACCGTGTCGACCACCTGGTCGAGGGTGAGGTCGGTGGCGTCGATCTCGACGGCGTCCGCGGCCTGTCGCAGCGGCGAGGTCGGACGCGAGGAGTCGAGGCGGTCGCGCTGCTGCATCGAGGCGCGGGTGGCGTCGATCTCGGTCGCCTCCGGCTGGTCGACCGCGCTGTGCTCCGCTGTCCGGCGCAGCGCCCTGGCCTGCTCGGACGCCGTGAGGAACACCTTGACCGCGGCGTCGGGGGCCACGACCGTACCGATGTCCCGACCCTCGACCACGATCCCGCCGGCGCCGATGAGGCCGCGCTGGAGCGCTGCCATCCGGGCCCGGACAGCGGGTACGGCGGAGACTGCCGACACTGCGGCTGTCACGTCGTCACTGCGGATCGGGCCGCTGACATCCGTACCGTCGACGGTGATCGACTCGGCGCCGGGATCCGTACCAGGGATGAGCTCGGGCCGGTCAGCTGCCGCCGCCACCGCCACTGCGTCATGGATGTCGATGCCCTGCGCGGTCATCCACCAGGTGAGCGCCCTGTACATCGCGCCGGTGTCGAGGTAGCGCAGGCCGAGGCGCTGGGCGACCGCGCGGGACACCGAGGACTTGCCGGAGCCGGACGGGCCGTCGACAGCCACCACCACCCGCGCCAGGCGCGAGGGGTCCGCTTGAGTGCGGCTCATGGCTACGTGTCTCCGGCTGGTCGAGAAGTCACCTGCCGCGTCTGCACGCCTGGGGGCGGGAGCGTGATCGGCCTGGTGCTCCCAGGGTACCGGCCACTCAGAAGTGGACGGACCAGCCGCGTACGCGCAGGGCGTCGGCCAGCACCTGGGCTGCCGCCGGCTTGACCGCTATCTCGACCAGGCCAACGGGCTGGCCCGGCGAGTGCTCGATGGAGACGTCCTCGACGTTGATACCGGCGTCGCCGCACGCCACCAGCAGCCGGGCGAGCTCACCTGGGCTGTCCGGTACCACGACCGGAACCATCGTGTACGTCGCAGGAGGGGCGCCGTGCTTGCCCGGAATGCGGCCCTGACCGGCATTTCCACGCTCAAGCAGCTCGGTGACGGCGCTCAGAGCCGGTCGACTTCCCGACAAGTCGCCAGATCGGTGAGTTGATTTGGCCAGTGCGTCGAGGAGGGTCGCCAGGTCGCCGGAGACGGCGTCGAGGACGTCGCGTACGAAGGGCGAGTTGGCACCCAGGATCTCGGTCCACAGGCCCGGGTCGGACGCGGCGATCCTGGTCACGTCGCGGATTCCCTGGCCGGCGAGCGCCACGAGGTCGTCGTCCGCGCCGGCCAGCCGGGCGGCGGTGAGGCTGGCCATGAGCTGGGGGACGTGGGAGACGAGGGCAACGGCTTCGTCGTGCCGCTCGGGAGTCATGGTGACCAGCTGGGCGCCGCAGAGGGTCGCGAGCTGGGCGGCTCGTGCCACCGCCCGACCGTTGCTGGCCGCTGATGGAGTGAGAACCCACGGGCGACCTTCGAACAAGTCGGCCCGTGCAGCACCCGCTCCGGATCGCTCCCGACCGGCCAAAGGATGGCCGCCCACAAATCTGGACGCATCGCAGCCGAGCGCCTCGATCTCCCGCTGAGGCTCAGACTTAACTGATGCCAAGTCTGTAAATGTCGCCTGCAGGTACAGACGTTCTGCGCCAAGCAGGACAAGTGGCACTGCCGCGGGTGGAATGGCGAGCACAACGAGCTCCGGCTCTCCTGTTGGCTCCTGCACAAGTCCTGCCCCGAGGTCCTGGGCGAGCGCGGCGGCCGCAGGATCGCGATCTGAGAGGTACACGGCGACGCCGCGGGCCCGCAGAGCCAGCCCCACGGAGGTCCCGATCAGCCCGGTGCCCACCACGAGGACGCTCGAGAGCGCCCCCCACTCCCCTGCAAGGCTGCCGGCTGCCGCTGCCTCCGTCGTCAGCATCGTCAGCATCGTCACTGGGCCAAGTCCTTGCGCAGGACCTCGGCGCCCCGGAGGTAGATGTGCACGATCTCAGCCCGAGCCAGCGGCGTCTCAGCGTGCACCAGCACGCGGACCACCCTGGGGAGGGAGCCGAACACGTCGATCTCCTGCGCGCACAGGAGCGGGACGTCACGCAGGGCCAGCTGCCGGGCAGCCGCGGCCGGGAACTCGGAGTGGAGATCAGGGGTCGCGGTGAAGACGATGCTGATCAGGTCGTCGGTCGCCAAGCCGTTGCGGTCGAACATCTCGGCGAGCAGCTCGACCACGGCGTCGTGCATCTCGTCGCGGTCGTCCACGGCCAGACAGGTCGCTCCACGCAGGGCTCGTACGGCCACCGGGGCCTCCTCTCGTCGAGGTCAACCTAACCATCCCGCGCTGCCGCGCCGAAGGCGACGTGCCGCCGTACCTGTCAATCTCTTCCACTGTTGATCGGGATATCGACAAGTCGGCGTGCAGATGAGCCTCCGGATTGACTCTGAGGCAGCCAAGACCACGGGGACACACTGTCGATTTATCGCTCGCGGTTGAGCGCCGATCCCACGTCCGATTGGGAGGTATCGACTTATAGACCGCAGCTCTGAGCGCTCCGCGGAAAGCCGACTTAGCGCTACAGCAACAGATCGGCAGAGCGCTTCGTACGTCAGAGCTCTACCGAGCGGTAGAGCTCCCCCAGTTCGGAGTGCGACAGCTGCCGCATCCTCCCGGGCCGCAGGTCGCCCAACGCGACCGGTCCGACTTTGACCCGGACGAGCCGCTGGACGGGGTAGCCGACGGCCTCGAGCATCCGCCGGACCACCCGGTTGCGCCCCTCGTGGAGCACCAGCTCGACCATCACCCGGCCGCTGGAGTTGCCCACCAGCCGGAAGGAGTCCACCTGGGCGGGCCCGTCGTCGAGCTCGATGCCGGCCCGGAGGCGCTTCCCGACGTCACGCGCCACCGGCCCCTGGATCTCGGCGAGGTAGGTCTTGGGGACCTCCCACGACGGGTGGGACAGCCGGTGGGCCAGCTCCCCGTCGTTCGTCAGCAGGATCAGGCCCTCGGTCTCGGTGTCGAGCCGGCCGACGTGGAAGAGCCGGTCCACCCTGTCGGCGACGTAGTCCCCCAGGCACGGGCGCCCACGCTCGTCCGACATGGCGCTCAGGACGCCCTTGGGCTTGTTCATGGCCAGGTG
>JANYIP010000315.1 GCA_025361995.1 Streptomycetales bacterium
CGCAGCGCGCCGGGCCGGGCGAGCGGCGGCCGAGATTCAGGCCATCGCGCTGGCATCGGTCCGGCGCCGCATGGAGGGTGCCTTGGTCGCCGCTGACCTGGCGAGCCGGGTGGTTGCCGGCGAGCTCGACCCCTATGCGGCCGCCGACGACCTGGTGGCGCAGGTCGCCCGCAGTACGCACTAGCTGCAGTACCAGCTAACGGCGGTGCCAGGCGGCGGCCGGCTCGAGCAGCGCCGCGACGTCCGTGGGCAGCTCCCCCGAGACGAGATCTTCTAGAGTCACACCCTCGAGCACCTTGCGCACGGCCGCCCGCAGGGCCACCCACACCTGAGGCAGGACTGTCGCCGCGCCGCCGTACTCGGTGTCCTCGGGGCGCAGCCCACGTACCGCAGCGAGCGGGCCGTCCACCGCGCGGATCACGTCGGCCACCGAGATCTCGGCCGCGTTCCGGGCCAGCCGGTAACCCCCGTCGACCCCACGACGGCTCACGACGATGCTGTCCTTGCGGAGCTCGGTGAAGATCGTCTCGAGGAACTTGACGGGCAGCGTCTGCTTGGCGGCAAGCTGCTCCACCGTCACATAGCCCGGCTGGACCGCGGTCATCGCGGTCAGCTCGACGAGGGCGCGGACCGCGTAGTCCGCCTTGGCCGACACGTGCATCCGGTCATCTTGTCAGGCCGGAGCTGCAGCGGAAGCCTCCACCTCCAACAAAGAAACGCTCGCGCGCTCCGCGTGGTAGGCCTTCGCACCGCCGCGGACCCCGAAGAGCCGCTTGGACGCGATCAGGTAGACCACGAGGAGCAGGTTGACGAGGAAGGCTCCCACCCGAAGTGTCGTGATCTTCTCGGTGAGCTCGTAGACCTCGAGCGGCAAGAAGATGCTCGTCGCCACGACCGCCAGGTACTCCCCCCATCGCTTCAGCGACCAGAGTCCGATGCCCTCGGCGATCTGGATCGCGCCGTACGCGAAGAGGGCGACCGCGATCCAGGTCAGCGTCTTGGGGTTGGCCCCCAGCAGGCCGCGGATGCGGTCGACCGTGGGGCTGCTGCTGAGGTCCAGGTTGAGCACGTTGGCCAGCGGTTTCGCCGCCGGCAGGGCCTGCGCGAACAGCTCCCGCAGCGATGCCTCGGACGACTTGAACCGCAGGACTGCGATGCCGAGCAGGGCCAGCACCAGGGCCCGTACCCAGCGCTCGACCGCGAACAGCCGCAAGATCGTGGCTTCACGCAGCGCCTTGCCCCGCAGCACCAGCGGCGCGTCCCCGGCCGGTCCGGTCCCGTGCGGCTCGCCGAGCACGAAGTCCCCGCAGCGCAGGCAGCGCCAGGCGTGCCCGGCCGGGGTCGCCGTGTTCAGCCGGTCGCGCAGCGCGGTCTCGTCCGGTGCGTACGTGACGTGGCCGTGCCGGGCACAACCACGCAGGCTCCAGTCCATCCGGGCAGCCTATGAGCCTGCAGCGCCGACGCGGTGCGGACTCACCGCGCCGAGCAGGCCGGCGATGAAGGCTTCGTCACCGGCGAGGCCGCGGACCAGGACGTGGTGGATCACCGCACCTGCGATCACGTCGAAGAGCAGGTCGCCGTCGATCGCGGTGTCGACGCCCGCTGAGCAGCGCTCGACCAGTCGCCGTGACGGCTCGATCAGCCGGGTGGCGGCCCGCTCGTGGACCATCGGGTCCACTGCGGCCTCGCTGATCACCGCGAGGAACGCCGCCCGCGAGGCTGGTTGGCTCAGCGCGGTCACCAGGGCGCGGAGCAGGTCCTCGGGAGCCGAGTCCGGGGGAGCCGCGAACAGCGGGGTCAGGGTATCGACCACGGCGTCGACGACGAGATCAGCCTTGGTCGTCCACCGCCGGTAGACCGTGGACTTCGCCACGCCGGACCTGGCGGCCACCCCCTCGATGGTGAGACCGCTGTAGCCGTGCTCGACGAGGAGGGCGCGGACCGCGTCGAGGATCGCCTGGTCTGTGCCCGCGCCGCGCGGACGTCCGCGCCGGGACGTGGGAGCGGTCACACCTGCTGACGCTGTCGAAGGCACGGTCTCAGCATGACCTGCCGGGCTCTGACTGATACGCTACGGTACGTCTCGTATTGGAAAGGAGCCTCCGATGGCTTCCCAGATCCTGCACCCGTTCCACGTCACCGGTTCCACCCGCGCCGACCGACCGACTCGCACCGCTCACGCCGGTCGCGCGCATGTGTCCTTCCCCAAGAAGGTGCACGCCGAGCTGCCCTGGCTGCTCGTCTCGGTCCTGACCGCACTCGGTGCGGCAGCGGCCACCGCCGTGTGGATGGTCGAGAGCATCCACCTGTTCTAGGTGGGAGCGCCGTGGGTGGAAGAATGGCAGCATGTCGCCTTCCAGCTTCGGCGCCGGCAACGCAGCCGGCAGTCCGGGTCAGACCCCCTTCAACACCCACGGCGCGGTCGACCTGGCCGCCCTGGCTGCGGCGCGCGCAGCGCGGGAACGCGCCGAGGCCGCTCGGGCCGAGGCCCTGCGCGCGGCCGAAGCGGGGGAGCTGGGTGACGCGCCCAACGGCCCCCTGGTGATCGACGTGACCGAGGCCAGCTTCCAGGCCGACGTGATGGACCGCTCGATGACTGTCCCGGTGGTCATCGACTTCTGGGCGCAGTGGTGCGGCCCCTGCAAGCAGCTCTCGCCCGTGCTGGAGAAGCTCGCCCTCGAAGGCGCCGGCTCGTGGCTGCTGGTGAAGATCGACATCGACGCCAACCCCCGGCTCGCCCAGGCCTTCGGTGTCCAGTCCATCCCGGTCGTGTTCGTGGTGTGGCAGGGCCAGCTCGTACCCGGCTTCACCGGCGCCATCCCCGAGGCTGAGCTGCGCGGCTTCGTCAGCCAGGTCGCCAAGCTCAGCGAGCTCGCGCCCCCCGGCGGCCCAACCGCCGACGACGGACGGGTGGTGGACGGCGGTCCCGATGGTGCGGACGGCGACACCGACACCGACACCGACACCACGGTGTACGCGCCGCTGGACCCGCTCGAGGAGGCTGCGCTGGACGCCCTCGACGCCGGTGACCTGGACGCCGCGGTGACCTCGTTCGAGGCACTTGTCGCCGACCAGCCCGGCAACGCCGAGGCCAGGATCGGCCTGGCCCGCGTGCAGCTGCTGCGTCGTACCCGTGGAGGGGACCCTGCCCTCGCGCGCGCTGCCGCGGACGCCGCCCCCGACGACCTGGAAGCCCAGTCGCTCGCCGCGGACTTCGACATCGCTGCGGGCCTGGTAGAGGACGCCGTCGCGCGGCTCGTGGACATGGTCCGGCGCACGGCGGGTAGCGACCGGGATGCCGCCCGGGCCCAGCTCCTGCGGATCTTCGCGCTGGTGGGCGACGACGACCCGCGCGTGATCAAGGGACGTACGGCGCTGGCGAACGCGCTCTACTAACCGGCTCTACCCACCCGCTCTACCCACCCGCCCGCTCTACTCGCCGGAATAGCGCAGCCAGATGGTGGCCAGCGGCGGGAGGATGACCCGCGCCGAGGCCGGTCGGTCAGCCCACGGCCCGGCGTCCGCCTGGACGGCGCCGAGGTTGCCGACCCCACTGCCGGAGTACAGCGCTGAGTCGGTGTTGAGCACCTCGTCCCAGCGTCCCGCGAACGGCAGCGCCAGCCGGTAGCCGTCGTGCGGTACCGCCGCGAAGTTAGCCACGCAGGCGATCACCGACCGGTCGGCCCCGTCGCTGGTGTCGAAACCCCAGCGCAGGAAGGCGAACACGTTGTTGGCGGCGTCGTCGGCGTTGATCCACTCGAACCCAGCTGGCTCGTGGTCGCGCTGCCACAGTGCCGGCGTCTCGACGTACACCCGGTTGAGGTCGCGGACAGTCTCACGTACGCCGCGGTGGTCGGTGTGGTCGAGCAGCCACCAGTCGAGGCTGCGGCTCTCGGACCACTCGGCCTCCTGGGCGAACTCCCCGCCCATGAACAGCAGCTGCTTGCCGGGGTGCGCCCACAGGTAGCCGAAGTACGCCCGCAAGGTCGCGAGCTGACGCCAGCGGTCGCCTGGGATCTTGCGCAGCAGCGAGCCCTTGCCGTGCACGACCTCGTCGTGCGAGAGCGGGAGCAGGTAGTTCTCGCTCCACGCGTACATCAGGGCGAAGGTCATGTCGTGGTGGTGGTAGACGCGGTGGATCGGGTCGCGGGCCAGGTACCCGAGGGTGTCGTGCATCCACCCCATGTTCCACTTCAGCCCGAAGCCGAGGCCGCCGGCGTCGGTCGGCCGGGTGACGCCGGGCCACGCCGTCGACTCCTCGGCGATCATGACGGCGCCGGGGACGCGCTTGTAGACGGTGGCGTTGACCTCCTGCAGGAAGGCCACCGCCTCGAGGTTCTCTCGACCGCCGTTCACGTTGGGCGACCACTCGCCCTCCTTGCGCGAGTAGTCGAGGTAGAGCATGGAGGCCACCGCGTCGACCCGCAGGCCGTCGACGTGGAACTCCTCCAGCCAGTAGATCGCGTTGGCCACCAAGAAGTTCCGCACCTCGCTGCGACCGAAGTCGAAGACCAGGGTGCCCCAGTCGGGCTGCTCGCCGCGGCGCGGGTCGGCGTGCTCGTACAGCGCCGTGCCGTCGAACTTGGCGAGCGCCCAGGCGTCCTTGGGGAAGTGTGCGGGGACCCAGTCCACGATGACCCCGATGCCGGCCTGGTGGAACGCGTCCACGAGGTAGCGGAAGTCGTCGGGGGTCCCGAACCGGGCGGTGGGGGCGTAGTACGAGGTGACCTGGTACCCCCAGGAGCCGCCGAAGGGGTGCTCGGCCACCGGCAGGAGCTCGACGTGGGTGAAGCCCGAGTCCGCCACGTAGCCGACGAGGTCGTCGGCGAGCTGCCGGTACGACAGACCCTGCCGCCACGAGGCGAGGTGAACCTCGTACACGCTCATCGGCCCGGTGTGCGGGTCGCGGGCCGCGCGGGCGGCGAGCCACGCGGCGTCCTGCCAGACGTGGGTGGCCTCGGTGACCACCGATGCCGTGGCCGGCGGGCACTCGGTCGCCCTGGCCATCGGGTCTGCCTTCTGCCGCCACACGTTGTCGCGGCCGAGGATCTCGAACTTGTAGCGGGTCCCGACGCCCGGCCCCGGTACGAAGAGCTCCCACACCCCGGTGGAGCCCAGGCCGCGCAGCGGGTACCCCCGGCCGTCCCAGAAGTTGAAGTCGCCCACCACGCGGACGCCCTGGGCGTTCGGGGCCCACACCGCGAACGACGTGCCGTGCACCGGCCCGGCGTACCCGTCGTAGTCCCGCACGTGCGCGCCGAGCACCGACCAGAGCTGCTCGTGCCGGCCTTCCGAGATCAGGTGCTGGTCCAGCTCGCCGAGGGTGGGCAGGAAGCGGTACGGGTCGTCCGCGTCCAGCGGCCCGTCGCCGTAGTCGACCTGGATCCGGTAGTCCGGGACTTCGGGCATCGGCAGCACGCCTGCCCACACGCCTTCGTGCACGTGCTCCAACGGGTACGTGGCGTCGCCCACCACCACGTTGATGGCGGTCGCCCATGGGCGCAGCACCCGCACCGTAACGCCGGCTGGACCCGGATGCGGGCCGAGCAGCTCGTGCGGGGCGTGGTGCCGCCCCGCCACGAGCTCGTCGAGCCCTCGGCGCAGGCTGTCATCCATCGGGGCATCCATCGCGGCGCCCGGCGTAGGGGGAGCGGGGCCTGGCGTAGGGGGAACGGTCGTCATCCGGCCAGCCGTTCGATCGCCGCCATCGGCAGTGCGGCCCAGCTCGGGCGCATCCGTGACTCGTAGACCACCTCGTACACCGCCTTCTCGGTCTCCAGCGCACGCAGCAGGACAGCGTCGTCGCGCGGGTCTCGCCCGGCCGCTGCCGCGTACCCGCTGCAGAAGGCGTTGGTGTTGTGCTCGACCCACTCGGCTGCACGGTACGCCCGCTGGCCGTCACCGGGGTGGTCGAGCAGCACGATCCGGGCGGCGTAGTCCAGCGACCGCAGCATCGCGGCCACGTCCCGCAGCGGGGTGTCCAGGGCTCGGCGCTCGTCGGCCGGGGTGGCCGGCTCGCCCTCGAAGTCCAGCAGCTTCCAACCGGCGGCGGTACGCAGCACCTGGCCGAGGTGGAAGTCCCCGTGCACCCGCTGCACCGGGAGCACGTCGCCGCCGGTGGCCGCGTCCGCCAGGTCGTCGAAGGCTCGGGCCAGGCGCGTGGCGTACGGGCGCAGGGCCGGGACCTCGTCGGCCGCGGCCTCGAGCCGGTCGCGCATCAGCTGGGCGCGGACCGCGAGCTGGGCCGGGTCCAGGAGGTCGGTCGGGAACGCCTCGCGCAGCGCGGCGTGCACCTCGGCGGTGACGGTCCCGAGCCGCTCCGCCTCGCCGGCGAAGTCGGCGCCGCAGTCGCCCGGGTGCAGGTCGGCCTCGACGAACAGGTCGCGCACGCTCGCCTGCGCGGACTCCCACCCCTCGGTGGCGCCGACCAGGAACTCCTGCAGGAAGGCGAGCACTCCGTCCGGGCTCTCCACCCAGCCCAGCGGCGCGGCGATGTGCGGGCAGGCGACGCCGGCGAGGGCCACGTGCACCTCGACGTCCGGGTTCACCCCGGGAGCGACCTGGCGGTAGACCTTGAGCACCATCGCGTCGCCGTACGCCAGCGTGGTGTTCGACTGCTCGCCGGTGAAGACCAGGCTGGGGCGGTCGAGCACGATCTCGGCGGAGTCGCGCACCCGGTGGAAGGAGAGGGCGCCCAGCGTCGCCTCGGCGGCGATCAGCCGCGGCCAGACATCGGTGACCTCACGGTCGTGCAGCGCGTCGTACACCGGGTCGGTGCCCACGCGTACGTGCTCGAGCCGCTCGACGGCGACTCCTGGCCGCTCGACCTCGAGCTGGTACGCGTGCGGGTCGCGCCCGTCCACCGTCGCGTCGATCATGAGCACGTCGACGGGAGGGGACTCGACCAGCCGGGCCAGCCTGCGCACGCCGGTCACCGTGACCGAGCCGTGCCGGCCGGAGAACCACCGCTGCTTGCTGAGGAACTCCGCGAGCTCGGTGAAGCTCGGGCTGACACCCTCCGCATCGGTCATGGTGACGCCTGCAGCCGGAACCAGTAGAAGCCGTGCCCGGCGAGCGTCAGCAGGTACGGGAGCTCACCGATCCGCGGGAAGTGGGACCCGCCGAGCATCTCCACCGGTGTGCTCCGTTCGTGGGCGCGCAGGTCGAGCTCGACCGGCTGGGGGGACCTGGACAGGTTGTTGATGCACATCACC